>CAMLIF010000094.1 GCA_946479985.1 uncultured Flavobacteriales bacterium | reverse complement strand
ATACACTTTTCTACGGCTCAAACGGAACTATTCCCGATTACACGCCGTGGTCGGAATTCGAACCAATCGGAACTGGAAGCACTTCAAATCCTTCCGGAGATCGTCGTTTTATTGGTTCTACAGGCGCGCAAACTTTGTACGTTGGTGATACTGTAGTCTATGACATTGTTTATGTTATTAGTAATGACACGAATATGGTTGGTTCTATAGACCAGGCTCCGAACAGTCTTTTCGCAAAGTGTCAGGTTATAAAAACCAACTTCAATCAGAATTCCGGGGCTTGCGGTATTAACTTCAATCCAATTGACGAAGATCTGGCAATTTCAGAAAAAGAACTGAATGATGTTTTGGTTTATCCAAACCCAACAAACGGCATGTTCAAAGTTGCCGGTTTATTAAACCCCAATTCGGCAATAGCCATTTATGATTTAGAAGGCAGATTATTGTTTGAGCAGCAAAACATCACCACTCAAACCGAATTTTCTGTTGATGAATTCAAAGGAAACATGTTTATGGTTGCTATTCAGGATGGCTCCAATCATTACGTGAAACGAATCGTTAAGAACTAAGTTCTGCTTAAAACAGGTTCTCAAAAACCGTGGAGTTCAGGCTTCACGGTTTTTTATTTTGATTGTTTCATGAAAATAGCCGTACCTTTGCGCCGTCTTAAAACAGAAAATTGAAGAAAAAGTAGTGTTAATCGCTTATTTCTTCAAGTTCAAACAGCAGATTTACATGAAACGCATTGCACCTTACAAGAAATTATTTCAGGTTGAAAACGAGATTACTTTGGCTCATTTGAAAAGTACCTACCGCAAATTGATCAAAGAGTGGCATCCTGATAAATTTCAGGAAGATAACCCGATGAAACAGGAAGCTGAAGCAAAAAGCACTGAGATCATTGATGCATATCATTTTCTTGTAAGTATTGCACCGGAAACGCTGGAGCAAAACAAAGCCGAATACCTGGAAACAACCAGCACACAAGTCATTGCTGATTTTCTTTACAAAGGAGCAACACTAAAAGTTACTTTCCTAAACGGTGAGATCTACGAATATTTTGGGGTTCCAAGTAACATTTACAAGAAGTTTACGCAATCTCCTACTCCGGAACGTTTTGCACGCAGACATATCTTTTCTGCACATACCTATCGTATGGCTACTAAGGCTACTGCTGAGGTTTAGTTAAACGACTGTTTGTTTTGAAGCTGATGTAATATTACGTTGGTAAAAATCAGACTCAAATATCTGTTTTTCAATAAATTAAACACATAGCATTAAACCTTTTGTCATATAGTTCCCAACGTAATTTTGCGAAATTACTTTTTGAATAAACAGGTGCCTGAATGATTCGGATTTTCTATAGTTTATTTCCGTTCTTCCGGAAACAAACTCAACAATCCTTCCTCGCTCGCAGTACAAACTCCGCGTTCTGTAATGAGTGCTGTTACCAAACGAGCCGGTGTTACATCGAATCCGTAATTGCTTGCTTCAGTGGTTTCAGGACAAATCAAGACTTCATCCAATTTACCCGTAGCTCTGCTTTTTCCAACGATATAGCGCACTTCATCCTGATTGCGTTCTTCAATCGGAATTTCTTTCAATCCGTTGTTGATTGTCCAATCTAAAGTTGTAGATGGCAAGGCAACATAAAAAGGAATCTGATTATCGTGTGCAGCCAATGCTTTCAGATATGTTCCGATCTTGTTTGCAACATCTCCTTGCCTGGTTGTACGATCGGTTCCTACAATACACATGTCAACCATTCCATGCTGCATCAAATGTCCGCCCTGGTTGTCAACAATCAAAGTGTGAGGAACATCGTGTCTGGTTAATTCATAACAAGTTAAATTCGCTCCCTGCAAACGCGGACGGGTTTCATCTACCCAAACATGTATTTTAATTCCTTTTTCGACCGCCTGATAAATTGGCGAAGAAATTGTTCCCCATTCAATGCAGCCTAGCATTCCGGCATTACAATGAGTCAGGATGTTTACCACTTCGCCATTCTTTCTTTTTGAAATTTCTTCGATTAATGGTAAACCGTGAACTCCGATCATGCGGCAAGTTTCTACATCGTCTTCTACAATCTGAGCCGCTTCATTCCAGGCAGTTTCTACCAAATCGACGGCGTTTTCCAGTTTAGCTTTCATGCGATCAAGAGCCCAAAACAAATTCACAGCAGTTGGACGGGAAGCGCGTAATGCAGCAAATGCTTCGTTTAAATCTGCTCCTTCCTTTGCCGCAAGATAAATTCCATACGCAGCTGTTGCACCAATTAAAGGAGCACCTCGAACCACCATGTCTTTGATTGCCCGCTCAGCGTCTTTGTAGGTAACCAGCTTTTCAACCACCCATTCGTGTGGCAACTTACGCTGATCGATTACTTCTACGTAGCTATCCTGGGTTGTCCAAATGGTTCTGAATTTGCTCATTGTCTCGAAATTTTAGCCTGCCGTTATCAGCAAACAGACGGCAAAAATACTGAAATTTATCCGCAGAATGTTTAATGTACAATTGTCGAACGACTAGCTTTTCAATGACATTCACTGAATATTTTACACGATAAGTTCCATTCGGAATCTAGATTAAATCAAAAAACCGCGAATTGCCTGTTATTTTTTTTTAAAACGGCTGTACTTCGGAGCTATCAAGATTGGTCAAAAGATTTCCTGATATGATGTGAGTTACAGCATGGCGCGGTAGACAAAAGGATGACAACAATCATTATACCTAAAGTTATTTCGTTTAAATCAATGAAAAAACTATTTTTACGCCACTAAATAATGAATAATACTTACTGCTTGAAAAATCAAAATTATGCTTAAGAAAATTACCTTCCTTCTATTTTTGACGATTAGTCCTTCCTTATTTTCCCAGGATTGGGTACCTGTAATAACAGGTTTTGGATATGAGGCAAGCGAATGCCATCTTTCCTTCTCCTGTTACGTCAAAAATATCGATGATGATAATGACGCTGATGCCACAATGTACAAGATTATTATTTTCAACATTGCTGATAACAGCGAGATCTTTAATACGGATGTAGTATTGGATCATATGGATCAATTGTCGTCGTCTCCGTCTAAACATTGGAATATTGATTTACCTGCATTGGCTGGTTACAGACCGGATATCACTTATAAAATAGCGGTTGTAGCTAATACAAAAGAAATATTTGAATTTGATAAAAAGAATAACCGGGTTGAATCTGCACAATTCGCATGTGGAAGAGCAGCTTTGAATAATGCACAGGCTAACCCTGCAGGTGGCGGTTCGGAAGATTCTAAAAAAGCCACCACACAAACTCCTGAAAACACGATGAAGGATTTAACGCAGACTGCTGCGGATATGAAAGCTAATCGTGATCAGATGATTGCACAAAATAATGCAAGCATGGAGGAAGAAAAGAAAAGGTTAACAGCAAAAGTTGAAAATCTGAATCTAAAACTTCCGAAGCGAATTGCTGAAAGAGATGAATATACGACCGGCTCACAGGATTGGAGTGACTTAGCTTACGAAGTGGCCGATCTGGAATTTGAAAAACAAATCGCGGAAACAGAATTGGAAAAAGTAACTGATGAGTTGGCTTACGGTATGGAAGGATTGAGCAAATCTGAAAAAGAACGTTACAAGACAAAACTTGCAAAACTGGAATCACAGCAAAATGAAACCAGAAAGAACAAGAAAAACGGTGTAATGTTCCCGACAGGTACTGCAACAACTGTTACGACCACCACAACTGCTCCTGCCGAGACCAAACAACCTGAACCGGTAAAAGAAGAAACTAAACCGGCAGAAAAAGAAACAGAAGAAAAAGAGACGTTTAAGCGATACACTGCGGAAGAAGTTGCGCAAATGAGTACTTATGATGTAAAAAGGCTGAAGGCAGATTCCAATACTTCTATAACCAGACGTAAGTTGACTTTGAAAACCAGAAGTAACTTCCTTACTCCTGCGGAGAAGGCTACAATTCAAACTGAAATTGAAGACTTAACAAAACTAATAGAACTCGCAGAAGCTGAATTGGAAAAACGCTAAGAAAGAGAAATAAACAATAGTTAAAATCCCGGTTCAGCCGGGATTTTTTATTCCCCGAACTGTAGTTCATCAAAAGAACTTATTTGTTTTTCCCAGGATGCATTGGCTGCACCCGGCCGCACCAATTGAACTGTTTGAAAACCTGCTGCTTCTGCTGCTTCCAGTTCCTCGGCAATATCACTTAAAAATAGAATTTCACCAGCCGGTATGTTCAACTGATCAGCAATTTTTTTATAGGTTGCAGTTTCGCGTTTTCCGCCTGTGGTTGTATCGAAATAAGCCGAAAAGCAAGGTGTTAAATCGCCGGCGATACTATAACCAAAAATGAGTTTTTGCGCTGCAATTGATCCCGAAGAAAAAACTCCCATTTGAATCCCCTGGTTTTTCCATTCTTCTAGTTTTGATGCAACATCTGAATAAACATGTCCTTTCAGTGATCCGTTTTTATATCCAAAATCCCAAAGAACTCCCTGTAATGTTTTCAAAGGAGTGATCTTTCTGTCTTCAATGCTCCATTGTCTGAGTTTTTCAATAATTTCCTCGTCAGAACTTAAAACTTCTCCATCCTCTTCTTTTGCCAGCTTAACTGTTTCGGCAAAAGCCTCCGAAACTACCGGCTGCCCCTTCAATGAGACCAGTTCTGAAATGTGCTCACGGAAATACGGGAACAATTCATCTGTTACGAAAGAAATGGATGTAGTAGTTCCTTCGATATCGGTTAAAATGAAAGAAATGTTTGTTAAAACCATCCTGCAAAATTACGATTACTCTTCACTTATGTATTCTGAAAGTGGAATTTCTATGGGTGGATAATGTAAATCGACTGCTGCCCAGAGAAAATTACAAATAAACAGCCAGACAAGAGAAATATACCCGAAATGTGTTTCATCGTTTATCAAGCCATCAACACAACCTATTATTACAGTTCCAAAAAGGTATGCTCCCAGTTTGTATTTTGTGTTCTTAGTAAAAGGCAAAAACGCCGACCAATCGGTTATTTTATAAGGATTCAGTTTTATAAACTGACGTCGAAACTGAATAAATTCAACGATTAACAAGAATGCTGAAAAACCAATTATGGTAGTCCATTCCCGATCCCATTTGACTAGAAATCCTTCAAAATCTTCTACTCCCAATACTTTATAAAAATAAACTGCGATCAATCCGCCGGCAATAATACAAACCAGTGTAAAAGCGAAAGTGAAAAGCAGAACATTGCCTATAAAGCCGAAAATCTTTCCAATTATCACTAACGACCGGGCTAAATCCGGGCTATCGAATCTGCCGTGAATAGCCGCTACAACCCGATCTTTATATCCGAGCTCAATAATGGTCAAATAGTAATTGAGAAAAAGACTGAGGAACCCAAGATTGATGAAAACAATTGTTTTTCCGAGGTCCCAGGACCAGAAAAAATAGCCAACAACAGACAAAACTGCCCAAAACAAACTCATTACCAGCGAAAACCATTTTTTCATAATTACATTCCGTATAGACGGCAATATTAAGGAGTTATGAGGGAATTTGGTACCTGAATCTTTTTTTTTGTGAGAATACAAAAAGTAAGGTTTTTACGTTCCACTATTCGGTAATTTCGTAAACTGGTTTTATAAATTAAACTTGACCATGCAAAAACTCCTATTCTGCTGCTTCACTTTTTTACTGACATGTAATCTTTACGCACAGCAACGAACTATTTCGGGCTATATTTCCGACGACAACGACGGTGAACGTATTGTTGGGGCAATTGTTTATGACACACTTACGAAAAAGGGAAGTGCTACCAATGAATATGGGTATTTCAGTTTAACGCTTTCAAACAAACCGGTGGTTCTGAGAATATCTGCTTCCGGTTTACGCACAACATACGTGGTGGTTCCGTTAGAACAATCTGATCTAAACATTGCTCTCGAAAATTTGGAACTGGAAGAAGTTATCATTGAGGGCAACCGAGACGTAGACAACTCAGAAATGGGAACCATTGATCTGAGCATGGATAAAGTGAATAAACTTCCCGTGATACTAGGAGAAAGAGATGTTTTCAGGGTTCTTCAGCTGCTTCCGGGCGTAAAATCGGGTGGTGAAGCTTCCAGCGGATTATATGTACGAGGCGGCGGACCGGATCAGAACCTTATTTTATTAGACGGAGTTCCGGTTTACAATGCTTCTCACCTTTTTGGTTTTTTTTCTACATTCAATTCCGACGCTATTTCCAATGTTACATTGCATAAAGGTGGATTTCCGTCGCGTTACGGAGGTCGCGCTTCTTCCGTTATCGACATGCGCATGAAGGAAGGTAATACCAAATATTATAACCTGGAAGGTTCCGTTGGACTGATAGCCAGCAGGGTTTTATTTGAGGGACCGATCAATGACAAAACTTCGTTCATTGTATCCGGGCGCAGAACATACATCGATGTTCTTACTCAGCCATTCATTTATGCTATTGAAAAACAGTTTGCCGGTTACTTTTTCCAGGATTTCAATGCAAAAATCCAGCACAGGATCAACGACAAACACCATCTCTACCTAAGTGGTTATTTCGGGAAAGATAAATTCTACTTCAACGAAAAAGACGATGAGGTTTATGCAGACGAAGAAGAAGAGGAATACACTTCTAAATCTACTTTACAATGGGGAAATGCTATTGGTGCAATGAGATGGAACTATAAGATTCGCCCGAAGTTATTTATGAATACAACGGGTACTTTTTCCAGGTATCATTTCGAGGTTGGTTTTGAAGAAAAATATACCAGCAGTGAGGGTACGGAAGAAACAAGTTTCGGATACAATTCCGGAATTATGGATTGGTCATTGAAAAGTGATCTTACCTATTATCCGCATCCAAATCACACCATCAGATTCGGTGCTGCCGAAACCTATCATACATTTTCCCCGGGAATCAATTATTCCAAGCAAACTGAAAACGGCGAAGTTTCTAAAAGCGAATCTGGCTCACCACTTCAATATTCGCATGAAATGAGCGCGTATATCGAAGATGATATGAAACTTGGAGAACGTATAAAACTGAATGTTGGCCTTCATCAGGCGTCATTTCTAACAAACGGGGTTTGGTACCATATTCCGCAACCGCGTGTTGCCGGAAATTTTCAGCTGAATGAAAAGTCAAGTATTAAATTCGGCGGGTCACGAATGGCCCAATTCCTGCATTTACTGTCAAACTCAACCATCGGTTTACCAACTGATCTTTGGGTTCCGGCAACCGATCAAACAAAACCCATTTATTCCTACCAGTATAATCTGGGATATTACCTGGAACTTCCCAAAAACTACCAGTTTTCCGTGGAAGGATATTACAAGCACATGTCGAACTTAATTCAATACAAAGAGGGTGCAAGTTTTATTTCAGGTGGAACAGACTGGCAAAGCAAAGTAACTTCCGGACAAGGCTGGTCTTATGGTTCCGAATTTCTCCTGGAAAAAAAAACAGGAAAAATTACCGGATGGGTTGGTTATACGCTCAGCTGGACGGAAAGACAGTTCGATGCCATTAATGAAGGAAAGCGTTTCTTTTATAAATATGACCGGCGTCACGACCTGAGCCTGGTGGTGACTTACGATCCGGACGGTCCTTGGGATTTCGGGTTAGTGTTCGTATTCAGCACGGGTAACAACCTTACGCTTCCCACTCACAGTTTCAATACTGCGCCAGATCCAACCTATCCTACGCTTTATGCCCAATCCCTGTATAGTTACGAAGAAACAAACAATTTCAGAATGCCAAATTATCATAGGCTGGATTTAGGAGCCAATAAAACCAAACAACGCAGAGCAGGGACTTCTACCTGGTCGTTTTCTATCTATAACGTATACAACAGGCAAAACCCGTTCATGGCTTATGTAGGATACAATAAAGACAATCAAAAAGCCCTCATGCAAATTAGTTTGTTCCCTATTATTCCATCTGTTAGCTGGAAGTTTGAGTTTAATCTGCAGAAATTAAAAGAAATAAAGCAAAATGAAAAGAAATAGCCTATTATTCATACTGATCTGTTTCTCATTCCTTATCTCGTGCGAAAAAGAATTGGAATATGACAAAGATCTCATGGCTCCCAAAATAGTTATTCAGGGAATTGTAGAAATTGATTCAACTTTCGCGGTGTATCTCGAACGCACTTACGCGTTTAATGAAACGAATCCTGAAACCGAAATTACAAGCGGAGCCGTTATTACAGTAGTTAATCTGAACACCGGGGCAACCTTTACGTCTAGTGTTCCTGTAGATTCCAATCGCTACGAATTTCCATTCAATACTGCACCGAATACAGATTATCAAATTACCGTAACACATCCTGATTATCCAACTGTAACTGCTACAGCCCATACAACCAATGTGGTTCCGTTAATTTCCGTAGATACAGCTTCTTTGCTGAATGATTCCTACCCGAAATTAGTCGGAACTATGACGTGGCAAGACCCTCCGGGACAAAACTACTACATGGTAAGGGTTCAATTTATGTACTATGATGAAGACACTATTTTGATTGGAGGTGGAGGCGGAGCTTATTCCAATGATCCGGTAATAGACAATAATGCAAACTCTGACCCGCTCAGTCCTGAAAACTGGGCGTCTTACTTTGTTTTCACTGACGAACAATTTGAAAATTCGCTCAAATCACTCGAGATCATTTCAAACAACCCGTTCAATAACTGGAATACAGGGGGGCTCTCCAAAATGGAGTTTTGTTTAACATCCCTCAACTATGATACTTACCTGTATTACAAAACAAGACTGATCCAAACGCAGGCAGATCCGGCATTTTCTGAACCAAGTAAGATTTATTCCAATGTTGACAATGGTTACGGCATTTTCGGATCAGTAAGCGGGAGTGTTATTTCATTTTAAGCGGTCTATTTCGGTACTTTGAAATCGGCAAAACGAAGCTCCAGTTTTGATTCTGTGTAATGCGGAACCCAACCGCTCATATCAATAAATATGCGGATCGCTTTTACAAACGGATTTGTTTCACCGGCATCAAACCAATGCTTTGTCCCTTCGGGAACTGAAATTAAATCGCCTTGCTCACATAACAGGTTAAAAACAGGTTCAGTTTCCAGGTTGAACCAAAACAAACCCTGACCATCTACGAAAAAACGGATCTCATCTTCGGTGTGAATATGCTCCGACAAGAATTTTGCACGAATAGCTTCGTAGTTTTCCGTCAGTTTATTAATCGTGATCACATCTGCGGTCTGATAACCACCTGCTTTCATAAATGGCTTCAAACTTGATTCGTATGCTTTCAGAATTTCCTCCTGGGTGGCACGATCTTCAAATACAACGTCTGCAGTCCACTGATCAAAAAAGATTCCTCTTTCGTTCATGAATGCACGAATTTTTTCCGGATTTCGCTCCGTAATATTCAAATCGGGAATAGATAAAACTGCCATAATACAAATAGAAAAGTCAAAAGTATGAAATCAAAAAATGAATCCCCGATTAGTTACAGTCTGATTTCCCAATTAAATCTAAAGTTCCCCAAAAAACACTAATATTTAAGCTGCCTTCTTTGGAATAGTCTTTCTTTGAGAACACTAATTATTCACAAATAGTTAATTTTTTAATACTAAGAGTTATGAAAGCATTTAAAAACAAATCTATTCTGATGGGCGCATTCGCATTAGGGATAATGGTAATGTCGTCTTGTAGTCCGATTTATAAGTGTGGGGATCCGATTCCGGAGAAGAAGAAAGGGGGAAAACGACTTCAGGCGGTAACGTCAGAACGTGATGCTTTATGTCTTTCACTTTCTGAACAGGAAACGGCTAACGCCCGACTTACAGCAGAGAACACTTCCCTTCAGAGAAAGCTCTCCGGGCAGGAAAACATCAATGAAAATCAATCAGCAGCGTTGAGTCAGAAGGACAAAGATCTTCAAAACAAAGAACGTATGCTGCGAGAAATGCAGGCTATTATAGCCCGCCAGTCTGAAATGACACAAAAACTGAATCAAACCTTACGCGATGCGTTGGTAGGATTTACATCAGATGAACTTACAATGGAGATTCGCGATGGTAAAGTGTACGTTTCCATGTCGGACAAACTGCTCTTTAAATCGGGCTCTAACGCCGTTGAACCAAAAGGAGTTGATGCGTTGAAAGTTCTTGCAGATGTACTGAACAAAAACCCGGACATCCAAATCCTGGTTGAAGGTCATACTGACAATGTTCCGATCAAAACAGCGGTGTACAAAGACAACTGGGATTTAAGTGTTGCCCGTGCAACTTCTATCACACGAATGCTGAACGAGAAATACGGCGTTGTCGCAACACGTATGACAGCTTCAGGTCGTGGTGAATATTTTCCGAAAGCTTCTAATGAAACCATGGAAGGAAAAGCGATGAATCGACGAACTGAGATTATTCTTTCTCCAAAATTAGATGAGATCATGAATCTATTAAATACCGGCACCGGTAACTAAGGTTTTGAACTATATTGGTTAAGGCGCATCTGTTAAAGGATGCGCTTTTTGTTTTTCCATGATACCAGCAATTTCTGTTTTAATGAAATCTTGTACAGAACGAATGCGTAAATTTGAGAAAACAAATCGTATCTCTTGAAATACCTTCTTTGCATTAGTCTTGTCCTTCTCTTTTCCTTTCAAACGAAGGCTCAACGACAATCATGGCCGGTTCGGTATGTAAAAAAGGTTTTCTTCGATACAACCGCCAAGGCAGAATCACAGTTGCTTGTTTACCCGATAGCGGCATATTCTCCTGAAACGAGCGTAGAATTTGGAGTAAGCAGTTTGTTTGTCCGTTACGCAAAAGGTGACACCAACAACCGTTTAAGCGAAGTAAATGCTCTTGCCTTTTATACACTGCACAATCAATACGGCGGCATTATTGAGCACGCACTTTATTCAGACAAAAATTCATGGTTCCTGCTCGGAAAATTGAAATTCCAGAGTTTCCCGCTTACCTTTTATGGAATTGGTGCCGAATCTCCCAACGTGAAATTAGCCAACGTTGATGCTTTCCAGTTTCAGATCAAAGAACGCGGCCTAAGAAAGATTTATGGAAATTTTTATGGTGGTGTTGAGGTAGATATTCAGCATTTGGGGAACGTGAAATTTCATGATTACGATACCGGAGTTGTATATGAACGTCCGCTTGGACATGAAGGATCAACTAATTTCGGGCTCGGTCTGGGAGCACTTTACGACAACCGTCACAATGTGTTGAATGTTCGGCATGGCCTCTTTTCAGAACTTGCATTTCTGCATTACAATCCAAGTTTAGGAAGTAAATACGAATTCACTTCTGTATTCAGTGACGTACGTTGGTTTCATCCGATCAAAAATCGAAATGTACTGGCATTCCATGCCGTTGGGCAGTTCACCAGCGGGAATCCGCCATTTAACCAATTAGCGCTGTTAGGCGGAGAAAGCATCATGCGCGGCTATTATCTCGGCCGATTCCGGGACAGAAATTTACTGGCAACTCAAATTGAATACCGTATGCTTCCGCTATGGTTCACAAAACGCTGGGGTGCAACCATTTTTGCCGGTTCCGGGTTGGTTTATAATCAGCTGGATCATATTGAACGTGATCATTTGCTTGCAGCCGGAGGAGTTGGAGCACGTTTCTTGTTGTTCCCAAAGAAAGATGTTTGGATTCGTGCCGATTTTGCTGTTAACAACGAGGGCGGGTACGGGATTTATATTTTTGTTGGGGAAGCGTTTTGAGAAATTTCATTACTTACATTTGAATATGGATGCTTATTATGGACTTTTAATCACTATCATCTTCATTCTTGTGATTGTTTCAGGGTGGAGACTTCTAAAATTAAACGATTCAAAAGCAAACAGGAAAAAGATTCTGAATGTACTGACCCTCATAAATCTGTCACTTTTTACCGTTAGCTCCTTTTTATTATTTACGCTCGGGCCTTATTATTTCAGAAACGAACTATTATTGGGAATATGGGGTTGGCTGGGAATGATTCATGCGACAATTGTGATCTGTAAACACAGTATTCATATCAATTTGACCGGATCAGAAGATGATTAAATCAATCAAGAAACTAAATAATGGGATATTTCATTTTTCTTTTAATACCGCTCACCAGTTTTGGATTGATGTTTCTCAGAGATTCTAAACGAGATAGAAAGATTACTCTAAGCATCTTAATGGGAATTAACGCAGTATTTTATCTTTTCCCTGCTTTACTGGCTTTTGCGAATACCCCTGACGGTGAAAGTATGTGGAATGAAAATACCGGTGGCGGGGCTGCTTTGTGGCTATATATATTTGTCTTACCTCTCAGCGCAATTTTTCAGTTTATCCTCATTATTCTAAAAATAGTCAATGCAGCTAACTCTTCATTCGACAAAAAAGATAAAGATGATGACGTTTGGAGAAGAAAAAAAACCAGTAAGATCTAGTCTTTCACTAATTTCCGCACTATCTGCTCAAAACCGTTTCCTATAAATTAAATTCCGCGATTATTCAATTTCCAATCTACTTCAAGCAAATATTCCGCAGTTTCCAAATGGCGTTTTGCTTCAAACAGATTTCGTCCCCAGGCATACGTTCCGTGTTTACGCATTATGAAAGCGGGAACAGTTAAACGCGCTTTCTCCATATTTAACGTTACTGAGAAGGCCGTCATATCCTGGGTATTATCGAAAATCGGGACCTGAACAGAAACTTCATGCGTTTTGATTCCTTCGAATCCTTTCAGAACTTCATAGCCTTCCAGGGAAACCGAATCGTGGTTTCTGATGGATTGTAGAACCGAATACACCGAATGGCTGTGAACAATGCACATCATTTCAGGGAACAGTTGATATAATTTGCAATGTATCAATGTTTCTGCAGACGGACGAACACCGGAAAATTCAGGTGTTGGCTGACCGTTAAAATCAACCGTCATGAAATCGTATTCGGAAAACTGTGATTTATCAATCCCCGACTTTGAAACGTAAATAATCTCCGGTTGTTCAGCTAAACGAAAGGAATAATTTGTAGAAGTAGCCGGCGACCAACCTTTCTGATGGTACGCTCGGATTGTTTCTGCCAATTGTTTTTTGATGCTTTCCACTTCTCAAAAAATTAGAATCCTTTTTCGTTTAGAATTGCAGCCATCGCTTGCTGTAAACGCTGAGCTTCAGCAGCTGCTTTCTCGGAGAAATTGCTTTCAGAAGAAGCATATATAATAGAACGGGAAGCATTTACAAGCAAACCACAATCTTTATTCCAGCCATATTTTGCAACGTCTTCCAGGCTTCCGCCTTGCGCGCCAACTCCGGGAACCAGGAAAAAATGGTTTGGAACTAACTTGCGTACTTCACCAATTCCTTCCGCACGTGTTGCTCCAACTACATACATCAGGTTTTCGTCGCTGCCCCACTTAGAAGATTTCTTCAATACTTTCTTGAATAATTCTTCACCCTGGGCATCGGTTGTGAACTGGAAGTCGAGAGCGCCCTTGTTTGAAGTCAGGGCAAGTAAAATCACCCATTTATTCGGATACTCGTAGAATGGAGTAACAGAGTCTTCGCCCATATATGGAGCAACCGTTACCGCATCACAATCCAGGTATTCAAAAAATGTTTTGGCGTAATATAAACTCGTATTCCCGATATCACCACGTTTTGCGTCAGCGATTACCATACAGGAAGTATTTGCCTGAATGTAATCAACCGTTTTTCTTAGCGATTCCCAGCCCTGCGGGCCCAGACATTCGTAAAACGCAATGTTCGGTTTATAAGCAACGCAAAATTTGTGCGTAGCATCAATGATTTCTTTATTGAAAGTAAACATCGGATCTTCAACCTGCAGTAAATGGGCTGGAATTTTTGTCAAATCCGTATCCAAACCAACGCAGAGAAACGATTTCTTGGTTCTGATCTCAGACACCAATTCCTGTTTTGTCATACCTTAACTATTCAAGTCGACAAAAATACGGTTATTCAAGTAAATAGCTACTGAAAAATCGTTGTCTTTGAACTAACTCCTCTTGTTGAGAAATAACCCAAACAGCCACCGCTGAAATTAGTGATTGGATTGGCGGGAGTACTCTGACCGGTGGAATTATTCAATAATTGATTGTTATACGTCCACTCTGCTTTTGTAATATTGAACATGTCGACACGAATCGTATCATTCAATTCCAAATCTTCCAGGAACAACGGTTCCAAAATTACATTTCCATCGTACAACTGATCGGTCTGAAGATTGATTCCGTCCAGAACCTCCCCATTCAATGTAATTTTGAATTGATAGTAATTCGCAATTCCGGCGGGATCTAATCGCTGCGGTGTTACCAGGCTAAAAGTATCTGCTCCGAACGGAACTTGTTCAGCATATAAACTGTCCATGGGAACCATTCCCGGCATAGTGCTGGAAGCACTGTAAGATTTTCCGTCAACCAAAACAGTTAACGTATAAGTTCTTCCTTCCACTCCGGGGTACGACGACAATTCGTAGATTCCTTCACCAACATGCGTAAATGTTCCGGCATTTCCCAAATTATCCACAACTGTAACAGTTGCATTTTCCACTGTGGGAAAAGAGGAAGTTTCATCAAAGTTAAGGGTTCGGGTAATTTTCACACGGTGCGTGGTATCACCAATCATCACTTCACCTTCAACCACAATTGTAGGATCGGCTTCATTCAGATCGATATCAATTACTTTTTGACAAGATGTAGAAAGTAATGTAATTGCTAAAAACCCTACAAATCCAAGAGTATAGATTACTGATTTCATGTTACTTGAATTTAAAATTATATGTAATTGCCGGAACCATTTTAAAGAGTGTTGTTTGAACAGCCTCCGTTTTATTCGGGTTATCAGCGTTTGCTCTAAAATCTATCGAATAGGCGTTTTCTCTTCCGTAACAGTTATAAATGGAAACTGTCCAGCTGCTTTCAAATTTCTCTGTATTCTTTCTGTACCATGTCAATCCAAGATCCAAACGATGATAATTCGGCATTCTGTAACCGTTTCTTTCCGTATAAACGAAATAGGTTTCTCCGTTATACTCATACTTTCCACTTGGGAAAGTGATGGCATTCCCGGTATAGAAAATAAACAAAGCGGAAACCGAAAGTTTATCGTTGATATCGTACATTCCGACTAGCGATAAATCATGTGTTCTGTCCTGACGGGCATTGTACCAGTTATTATCGTTAATTCCGTCGATCTTTCTTTCTGTTTTAGACAGCGTGTAAGAAACCCACCCGGTAAAATCGCCGGTTTTCTTCTTCAAAAGAATTTCCAAACCGTACGCCCGACCAATTCCGGAAAGTAGTTCACCTTCCAGTTTTTCGTTCGCCTGTGAATTAGCTCCATTTCTGTAATCCAGCTGATTCTGCAGTGCTTTGTAATATGTTTCAACGTTGATTTCGTAAGTATTGTTTTTCAAATTTTTAAACCATCCAACAGCAACCTGATCGGAAACGCCAGGTTTTGTATTTAAACTTGTTGTTAACCAAACATCTGTAGGAGACGAGGCTGTAGAACTCGAAACCTGCTGAACATTCTGTACATTCCGGGAATAAGCCGCTTTTACCGACATTCCTTTGCGGACCTGCCAGCTGAATGAAACTCTCGGCTCAATAAAAGCGTACGTTTTCAGGAATGAATTATTGTCATAAATG
>CAMLIF010000093.1 GCA_946479985.1 uncultured Flavobacteriales bacterium | reverse complement strand
CACCTGCCTGAATTACACCTTGAATGCTTCCCCACTGATTCCGTATCTCTTGCATGGCCTCTAAAACTGCTGTTTCATCAGTAATATCAAGTGAGATATACCTTCCTTCACTTCCAGTTTCTTTAATTTGTGCTAACAGATTCCGAATTTCTTCGTCTTCACTGCGTCGGCCAAGTAACACAAGCTTTACAGCTGCTGACTCAGCAAGTTGCATCGCAAATAATTTTCCTAAACCACCGGAACCTCCTGCGAGAATGTACACACCGTTGTTTTTTAGCTGAAAAGCCCGTGTGTCTTGAATTTCGCTCTGTTCTATTGAGCGAATAACCCGAACCATTCGCTTCCCTTTCTCAAACTTAACTTCATGTAATGGACTTGTTTTCATTTGCCATTCCTGAAGTAATTGCGGTATAAATTCAGTGATGGGGGAATCTGTTGAAATAACTTCAAGTGTTAATTTTGGAGCTTCAAACAACAGCGTTCGTGCAAAACCTGCAACCGATGCGATAAATGGATGTTCAGCTTCGGTAACTAAATCATTTACATACAATATGTTAATGGCCTGACGTTGTTTAGATTCCATAATTGCCTGAATCAGTTGAAATAGCACAATCAGATCCGTTTCTTTGTCGGAACCACGAAGCTTCGAGTGGTACACGAAGCATGCCGGTGAACTATTTTCAGCTTTCTGTTGGTTGAAAAAAGCAAGGAAATCTTCCTTCATTTGTTCAGGAGCTGTTGCAACAGTATATTTTTCTGTTGATAGGTAAGTCAATGGATTCTGAACATGTGGCCTTACCGCTTCCTCCGTTATATTAGCCAGTACAATTGTTCCCTCTGTTTTCTGAGAAGGCTGAAGATCTTCGTTCAACCAATCGGGTTGGTAATAAAAAACAGGCGATTTTTTTTGCTGTGCGGGTGCTATCGTGTGAAGTATTCGTTTGGTGAATTGCTTGAAATAGCCTATTTCATTGCCATTTATATCCAAAAGAGATATATCGAATCGAAGTGTTGATTTACCCGCATCCGGGTGTTGTGTAACATAAATAAAGGCCAACGGAGCTGATAACGTTGTAAAGACAGCCTCCGTCACAAAATATGGCACACACTGAATGTTATTCGTTCTATTATTAACGGTACTCAATGCTGCAGCAGTTTGAAACGCGAGATCCATAATACCCGGCTCGTTCCACCAATTGTTGGAAACGTTATAAGGCCCAACTTTAGCAATTGCTTCTGTATCATTCCAATGAATACTTTCTATTCCACGGAAAGAAGGACCATAATGTAATCCATTGGCAATAAAGAGCGCATAAATTTCATTTACTTCATTGGAACATCTATTCAAAACTTCGTTAATCACTTTAGATTTAACTGCCATTGCAGCTGGTTCTTTCGTTACTGTACCTTGGCAATGTATACCAAGAGCAGTGCTCATGGTAAATTCTCCATTTTCCAGAACGGAAGTTGTTAGCTCATGAGCCGACTCAAAAAATGTGATTGGAGATAGCCAGAAAACATCTTTGAAGTGCCATTGGAATGCCTGTGTTTCCTTTGCATCGGTTAGTGCCTTCTGTAAAATTGCAAGATAGCCTACTCCCGGAAGTGTTTTTACCGATTGTACTCGATGATCCTGAACGATTACCGAAGATGGGGATAATTGCTCATTGTATTTTATCTCCTGTATTGGCTGAATAACAGTTGTTCGATCTGTGATTGACGGAACAGCAACCGCTTTTGATGCATCAAACCAGCACTTTCGACGGAGAAACGGATAGGTTGGCAAAGGAATCCTTTTTCCAGTAAAACAGTTTTGGCTAAAAGTGAAGTGTTCACCTGAAATCCAAGCTTGTAATACTTCATCGGGGGTATTACACTGTACGGTTAAAGTTTTTTTCTTGTATTTTTTTTCATCGATCGTTACCTGATGAAGCTGTGAATGAGGTTCATCCATAACATATCTTTCAAAGACATCACGGAGTTCTGAAAGATTACTTACAGTAACCGCGAGCCGTTCTTCGTAATATTCACGTCCGTTAGCTAAAGTGAAAGATAAATCATTGATTGACAGATTTTTTGAGTCATCTGATTGAAGGAATACACGAAACTTGCTGACATACTCCTTCAATCGACCTTTTTTTGCAGAAAGCAAAATCAAATGGGGAGAATCTGTCTCTGGCTGCTGCTCTATTTGCGGAGCCTCTTCAATAATTACGTGAGCATTGACTCCACCCATACCAAAACCACTAAGCGCTGCTCTTCTGGGAAGTGGACCATTTTCACCCTCTTGCGCCTTCCAGTCATTTACTGAATTAAGAATGTAAAAAGGTGAATTGTCAATTTCTATAGAAGGATTAATCTTTTTTAAATGAAGTACAGGAATCAGTTTTTGGTATTTAAGTGCCAATAAGCATTTAATGATGGAAGCCATTCCAGCCGCACTTTCCAAGTGACCAATATTACCTTTAACAGCTCCTAAAGCACAATAGCCTTTTTGGGGCAATTGACCTCTTTTTTCAAAAGTTTCTCTATACGCTTTTTTAAGTGCATTGATCTCAATAGGATCACCGAGAGGCGTACCAGTTCCATGTGTTTCAATGTATCCAATACTTGCAGGATCGATTCCAGCCTTGTTCAAAGCATCACAAACAACTTCGGATTGTGCAATAACATTGGGTGCTGTAAGAAAATTTCCTTTACCGCCATGGTTAATCGCAGTAGATTTGATTATTCCAATAATGGAATCACCGTCTGCCTTTGCCTGTTCAAGTGTTTTTAGAAAAACAACTGCAACACCTTCTGATCTCACATATCCATCCGCTGACTCATCGAAGGTTTTGCATTGTCCTTCGCTGGAAAGCATACCTGATTTCCCATGTGATAAATACATACGCGGACTGAGCAATGCATTCACGCCTCCCACAATTGCAGCTTCTGTTTCTCCATCCAGAAGGTCACGAATAGCATTGTTTAACGCTACAAGTGCACTTGAGCAAGCGGTATCAACTGCTTCACTTTTACCTCTTAAGTTTAGGAGGTATGAAACTCTATTGGGTAAAATGGAATGCACAGTTCCTGTAGAAATAAAAGGATTAGCATCAATGCCTTCCATTAGCTCGGCGTAATCGTTTTTAGAAACCCCTGCATAAACGCCTACCTTTCTTCCGGAAAGATCTGACGCTTTATAACCAGCATCTTCAATTGCGCTCCATACTTCTTCCAGGAAGATACGGTGCTGAGGATCGATATAATTGGCTTCTTTGGGTGAGATACCAAAGAAAAGCGGATCAAAGCAATCAATATCTTCTATAAAGCCACCCCATTTGCTATTGGTTTTATTTTCCTCCGTTTGCGGATTACCATAGTATTTCTTCCAATCCCAACGATCAGCAGGAATTTCAGATATGCTATTGTTCCCATTCAATAGGTTTTGCCAGAACTCATTGTAGTTTTTTGCTCCAGGTAAACGACATGAGATACCAATCACCGCAATATCTCTTGCAGCAGTTGCTGTGCTTTCTGTTTGTAGCTTGAGAGCGTTTGCCGGGGCAACGTTCGATGACACCTTTTCCATTGATTCAAACTTAACGTCACCATGTAAGAATGGCAGAATCAACCTTATATCAGGAATAGGGCTTCTTTTCGTGCATAGTGATTTTGTAAGGCAAATATAACGAACAGGTATCAATCAAACAAGAGTTTTTGATTGCTGAGAACCAATACTGGTTTTGGGATGACGATTACTTGCTAATTCTTAATAGAAAAGGTGTGATAGATTTCAACTGAAGGATTAGTAATTGGAACACCAATTAATACAGCATGACCCTTTATTTTACTGTTACTTAGCCATGTATCCGCCGTCTACCGGCATGGCACATCCAACCATGAATGAGGATTTATCAGAGCACAGCCATAATACCGATTCTGCGACTTCTTCCGGTGTTCCAAATCGTCCAATTGGATGAAAAGAACGGAGTATCTGATCTAATTCAGGGTTTTCTTTTAGTACTTTATCGAACATAGGTGTAAGGATGTATGCCGGACAAACCGCGTTGATTCTTACATTCTGAGAGATAAATTCCAAGGCTGCGGATTTTGTAAGTCCAACAACTCCGTGCTTACTTGCCATATATGGTGAAATTGCTGACCCCATGGTATTTACACCCGTTAGTCCGAGTACGGATGACATATTGACGATAGTCCCTCCTTTCGGTTCGCTTGCAAGCATAGCAGGAATTGCATATTTCATAGTCAGCCAAACACCTTTGAGATTTACATTCATAATGTTGTCCCAGGTATCTTCTTCAATATCAAGTAACGATTGAACCGGTCCGGCTATTCCAGCATTATTGAATAAACAATCCAAACGATTATATCGTGCCAAAAGCTTTTGAACACAACTTTCAACTTCTTTTGCAATACTCATGTTACATTGAATAAAAAAAGCTTCTGAACCTGTTTCGTTAATGAGTGCAACAGCTTGTTCTCCCTCTTCGGCACGACGACCAGTAACCACTACAGTGGCACGTTCCTTAGCAAATGCTAGTGCCGTGGTCAAACCAATCCCGGATGTTCCGCCGGTTATTAATACAACTTTTCCTTCAAAACGATTTTCCACAACTTTAGCTTAACGTGAATAGAGGATGTAAATATACTTACTTGGTCCGTTTTTGCAAATCCACAAGTGAAAGATGGGTAATTCATGTGTTTTTTTCAAAGCAGGCATTGGGTAATCGATATGAAAATAATATTCAAAGCTAGTAATATCAGGGGCCCAGCGTAAAACCTATTCTACATGAAATCAGATACGAATGAACCGCTCCACGTCAAATCGTTCCTTTTTCGGTGAAGAAATCAATGATCTCTTTCCTACGGATTAACTCCTTGGTATACCTTTCAATTGTTTCACTCGATAGTTTGGGAGACTGATTCTAACGACTATATTTTGATAAAAAAAAGTTTGTCAAATCACTGAAAAACAGAAGCTAACGGCCCTTAAAAAGAACCTGTCACTTATTGTTTTAGTTTAGTTACCTTTGCCCACACTTTTAAGATACTACATGAAAATTTTTCAACGACTCACCTTATCAATTGGAGCATTGCTCTTTGTTTCTAATTTGAATGCTCAGACCTGTATGCCTTGCTCATATAATCTGGACTGGTCAAATGCACAATCAATTGAAATTGACAACTCAACAAATGCTCAGGCACTTACCGGGCATCAGATTAAAATCACATTTAACAGTCAGGCACTGATTGCAGCAAATGAAATGAATGCAGATGGAAGTGACCTGCGTTTTACAAGCGATTGCAGTGACAACCTGAGCTACTGGATTGAGGATGGAATCAACACTCCAACTACCAATGTCTGGGTAAAGCTATCCACTGTTGCGGCCAATGCAGTAGATACAATTCACATGTTTTACGGTAATCCGGCGGCAGTTGCACAAAGCAGCGGTGACAATACCTTTGAGTTTTTTGATGATTTTGAAGGATCTGCACTCGATTTAGCAAAATGGGAAGTAAGAGGTACTCCCAATCTGAGTTTATCCGGCGGAATGCTGAATTTATCCGGAAATAACAATTGGGAATACATTCGCAGCAATGTCCATTTCACACAACAGGTTGTTATTGAGGAAACAAACTCGAAATATGCGGGAGGTTCTTTTGGTTTTCTGATGGGTTATAGCGGTTCGGATAATCGGTATACATTCCGAACAGCCGGCACTGATTTAGGTTGCACGGAAGATCCGGATGTTTCCGGAGGAAATGCATGGTTTGACATGAATTATCCTACACTTCCTGCCTCAGCTGATCCGTCTACTTTTTATGATTATAAAATTGTTGCCGGGATGAACGGTTCTACTATTCAGGTTAGCGAATACTGCAATACAACAACTGCTAATTGTAATACCACTTTAACCAGTTTGAATTCCTATTCAGGCACCGATTTCTTCATTGGGTATTCTTCTTATGCAATAGGTTATGACGGATTTTCCAAAATCATTAAAGTGCGAAAGTATACACCCATAGAACCAACTTTGACCGATCTCAATTCCTATAATGCATTGGTTGTTGATTTGGGGGCGGATGCTGTTCTTTGCGAAAACCTTCCACTTACATTGGATGCCGGAAACCCTGGCTTTACTTATAGCTGGAGCGATGGTTCTGTAAACCAAACGTTAAGCCCTGCAACTTCCGGTTCTTATTGGGTAGAAGTTCTTAGCCCTACAGGTTGTGCCAAAAGAGATACGATTTCCGTTACATTCAATTCTTTACCTATTGTTGATTTAGGTAATGACACGTCTCTTTGTGAAGGAAGTACTTTAATGCTTGACGCTCAAAACACCGGAGCGGTTTATCAATGGAATTCAGGTGATATGACTCAGCAAATCAGTGTAATGACTGCAGGTTCTTATTCCATTTCAGTAACAGATGTGAACTTGTGTTCTTCTGCTGACACCATTATTATCCAGATAAATTCACTCCCGGTTGTTTATCTTGGATCGGATATTTCAATCTGTGACGGCACTTCAACTCAGTTAGATGCTCAAAATGCCGGTTCATCGTTTCTTTGGAATGATGGTTCATTGAGTCAGACGATTAGTGTGAATACTGCAGGTGCATACAGTGTAATGGTTACTGATATGATGGGGTGTGAAAAGGCTGATACAATTGAGGTAACAATACTTTCTATCCCAGTTATTGATTTGGGTAATGACACCTTACTTTGTGCAGGAAATCTGCTTTTATTGGATGCGCAGAATTCTGGTAGTACTTATGAATGGAGTACAGGTGATACACAGCAGCAGATAACCGTAAACACTCCGGGCAGCTACTCTGTGGAAGTGACTCAGGCAAACGGTTGTTCGGAATCAGAAACCATTGTTGTAAGCATACTAACAATCGACAATACTACTAACGTAAACGGAATTACCATTACAGCCAACGAAAGCAATGCAGCTTATCAGTGGATTGATTGTTCAAACGGTCAGGCAGTTCAAGGAGCAACTAATGCAAGCTTCACTCCTGCTGCCAATGGAAATTATGCGGTGATATTGATGTCTAACGATTGTGCTGATACTTCTGATTGTGTGGCCATTTCTACAGTAGGATTGTCTGAAACTGCTTTAGAACTTGCCATCATTTACCCGAATCCTACAAATGGATTAGTGAACATCATTTCTTCGAACTCCGGTGAATATGTGATTACAGATATGGTAGGCCATGTTATCAAAGTTTTGGAATTGGAAAAATCCATCGAATCCACTGTAGATTTAGGTTCTTTGTCGAATGGTATTTACTGGCTGCGTTCAATTGACAATGGTTTATTGAACCAACGAATTATGCTGACCCGTTAAGGAATCCGCACTGAATTAAAAAAACCGTCTTAAAATTGATTGAGACGGTTTTTTTGTGCAGGAAACTTAATAGTAGCACTGTCCCGGTGGGTTAATACATTTTTTACTTTCGGGGAAACCCCAGAAGAATTTGATAAAGACGAATACTAAAAAAATGGGGCTCGATTTCCCGAACCCCATTTCCAATCAGTTGAATTCTGATTATTTTTTGATCATGATCTTTTTGAAAACTACGTTGTTTGTATCTGCCAGTTTCGTGTGAATCTCAACAATTACTAAACCGGTGTACATAACCGGAATTTCAAATGTTAATTTTGATTCGGAAATGTTCGATACTTCATGCAGCATTCTACCATCAAAACTGTAAACTTTGATACTTGTTATTTTTTCATCAGCATTTGCAACATCAATAGAAAGCTCTCCTGAAGTTGGATTCGGATAAATCACCAAATTATCAAACTCATTTACCTCTTCTGTGTTTTCTTCTTCAATTACTACCTGAGTGGCTTTGTAATCCAATTCGTAAACCGGCTTAGTAAGCACATTTTCAGTGATGTAATAAAGAATTCCGTTCGGAAGATCTGAATAAATGTCATTTTCCTTGTAATAAGCCGCCATTGCCTGGTAATCGCTCAAAGAAATATGATCAGCATTCAGGTGTTCCGCTCTCCATGTGTAGTAATGCAGGAATTGATCGATGTTCGAAACCATTTTCGCGTCATTTGCAGTTAGCTTGTTTCTTTCGGCTCTCAATTCTGCGAAAAGCGCGTTGATAACATCAGCTGGCTCATGCATACTAATAGAAATCAACTGCATTAAAGTTGGAATCGTTTTCTGATCAGCCAGGTACTGTCTTGCATTTTGCAATTGGTTTTTATCCAGGAAATCGAGTACGATCTCATTATCCAAAAGCTGTTTTTCTACTTTCAGCGCAGCTATCTGGCTTGCTAACTCTTCTGCGGGCGATTGACCTGTAACTGTAATCTCATTCACTACATCTTCAGGTAATGAAGAGCTTCCTGCGTAATCAATCACGTCCTGTGGAAGCGGCATGTTTGCAAGTAAGATTGTTCTTTTCGTTTCAACCGGAGCATTTACATCAATAACGGTTTTCAAGTGTTCTGCCGAAATATATGGTGAACCTGACAGTATCGTGTTTAAAGCCTCTGCATCAGGTAAATTGCTGATTGCTTCTTCTATAACAGCGTCCGAAGGCAATTGATGTTCTTTCGCTTTGATCTCGTTTGCTATTACAAGCGGATCTACATGAGGAGCTAATCCGGATGAACCGCCACCTTCGCTTGGAAAATGAGTTGGACAGGCAGTTGCTTCGTTGTATGTAGAACACGTAGAAACTAAAACCGAGCTGCTGCTTGGGCTGTTTGTAACACAAGAAGTGGATAATCCCATTGATGTCAGCGGATAGGTGTAATATCTTAGGTAATGCGACATCCCGTTTTGGATCTGTAACAACGTTGTATTATTACAAGTTCCTGTGAACTTATTCGCTACCGGGCTGACCGGGAAACAACTCCCCTGATCTGCAAGGTTTCCTACCGGAACGTGAATATCCACTTTTCCGTTGGTTTGCTTGTTGAACCAGTTACAGTCTATCCGAAGAGCGTTGTTCTCATTTGCTGCTTGTGTACCGATTGTTAAGTTATTAAACGTATTTCGGTAATGTGATAAACCACCGTACATATCATCTGAGTTATTAATGTAAACTCCCATACTTTGAGAATTAGCTACTCCGGCACCTGTAGAATTAAAGATGTTTTCGTCGATGTTTATTCCATAAGCACTTGAATAATACACTCCCACGCCCATAGGTGTTGATAGTGTTTGAACAAGTTTCGGAACATCGAACGTACATCTCTGAATGTATCCGTAATGAGCTCCTTCAATACGCACTCCGATCATGTTGTTGGTGAACGTTGCCTGATCAATTTTAACAATAGCATTTGAGACACCACCGCTCACATAAACACCATGCGATAGATTTGAAAAAGTGTTTTTTACCTGATAGCTCACAGCACAAGGCTCAAAACCACTTGTACAATAAGTTTTCAATTCGAACGCGGCATCAATTGCATAAATTCCCATTGTATGTTTATCAAGCGGCAATGCAGTTGTGATCGGTCTTTGATCATTGAATGAGTTTCCTTTGATCAGAATGTTTTTAGTAGCATTCATAGTGATTTGCGCGAATAATCCACCCGTTGTAGAAGATCCGTCGCCGTAAGTACTGGTTACATCAAAAGTACTGTTCACAATATACGAAGCATCATTTGCTCCGCTTGGATTTGTAAACGCACGGAATTCGAAAGCACGTCCATTGTTCAGGAAATGTCCTTTATTAATCTTCATAATTCCTCCGCCTGTGTGTGCCCAGTCTGTTGATCCATCAGATAATTTTGCTGTGGTTGTGGCACCTGTTCTGGCATCTACTACGTTTCCACCAAGATTACCGGTACCTGGTAAGATTTCAAATACTCCCTGATTCGAATTCGGTGTTTGATTCTGATTGTAATTACCCTGTACTTCAATTCCATCCCACATAGCTTTTTCTCCGGGACATCCTTGAATGGAGGTTAATGTAGCACCACCGGATAAAACCAATTTTCCTCCCGGTTGAATCACAATACCTGTGCGAGTTCCTACTCTGCGGGTATCAGCAAACTCAACCGTTGTTGTGGAACCTGAAATAGTAAGTGTTGCCCCAGCAGGAATTGTAAGCAATCCTTTGATTTTTCTGGTACCGGAAGACCAATTGGTAGTACCAACAGGCACTGTATAACCACTTGCATAGGTGTAAGAAGCATAATTCTGGCAATCGCTGAAAAGCTTCGCGGAGAAATAGTCATCTGCATTGTGAGAACTATTACCCACAACGAACAAACCACCATCGGCTCCCTGAGCAATACGGTACATACATTCCTGTTTTTTAAAATCGCCCGGATGATTTACAGGAGCAAGACCATCTGCGTCAAATTGTTTTTGCCAGACAAGCTCAAATTGATTTGCAGGTAATATCGGTTCCTTGAATTTAGCAACATAAGTATCTGCATTCCAGTAGTCTGAACTGTAGTTCCAGTTGTCAATACAGTTAAACCCTCCCGCTTGAGTTGTATAATTGGATATTATTGAACTATACGGTGGAATCGTTAATGCAACTACTCCCGCTCTTTTGGAGCTTACAACAGCATATTCTCCCGATTGAAGTTTTGTTATTCCCAATCTCAAATCGTATGCTCGTACATCACCAAATCCCTTCTCTCTCAAAACAGAACCTCCTGAACTAAACTTGAGAATAACGCCCTCTCCGTAATTATCATCGCCACCATAATATCCGCCTGTATTCGCTTTGAGAGCAGCGCAAACAATAGTGTTATCCGGATTTAATATTACATCTTCCAGAATCGAGCTACTTGCCCCTGTGTACAGAATTGTAGGATCTTCAACTAATGTGTTTTGATTAAATTTCAACAAATAGCCTGGTCCTCCTCCATTGTCTGCTCCTGGTGATACTATGATATAGCCTCCTGAAATCACACAGTTCCCACTTTCACAATCCAATGCTTTGCTCCATGAATGAACTGTTCCGTCTGTATCCGGAAGTGTTGCTGGATATGTTGCAGGATAGGTTTCTTTTGCTAATAACATTCCATTATTGTCTATATTAAAAACAACTGGGCTATAATAGCCTAATGTTCCGGACCATGCTCCTAGGCCAAGTAAAGTATAGCCTCCTGAAGGATTTATATCCAAATCTACACCGTATATGCCTTGAAAATGGTAGTCATCCGAATTTTCGTCTAACGTTCCTGTTAGATCTTCATATCCATATAGATAAGACCATTGAATAACTCCGTTTGCATCCATTTTAATAGCACAAAGTTTGTCATTTTGAGAGTAGTAATTATCTGGTATACCAGGACTTCCAGGAGGTTTTACTTTCGTTAGTATATTTGGCGTACTGGACGTAAGTGGATTGTATACGTACGGTTGCAGATCTGATTTGTATGCTGCTCTGCAATCTCCAACTGCCAAGAAACCTCCGTCGGCAGTTTGAATAATTGAATTTAACGCTCCTCCTGTATGAACGGTTTTTATCCAAACCTGCTCTCCAGATAAATTGTAAAAAGCGATAGTTGAGACATAACCAGAAATGGTATTGTTCCCAAGTACTCGTCTATTACAAGCAGAAGTTGTATCAGTAATTGGCGTGCCCGTGGGGGCTGCAGGAAGGAACCCTTTCGGTGTAAGCGTTGATTCATCAAAGGCAAGATTTAAATAAGTTGTGAAACCACAAGCAATGTATCCTGGAGTTGATCCCGTAACCGGTTTTACATCGTACCACCAATCTTCCCCACTCTTAATCTGCGTTTGTGGTGTATTGAAACCAACGAAACCTGTGCGTGAAATTGTTGTTGTATTTGAAGCGGGTGTAGTTGGTTGCCATTCAATATTCCGTCGGGCCAATCCTGGCTGCGCATAGAGAATAGATAAACCGGATATAAGTACACCCAGTAATAATAGATATTTTCTCATTTTTTTTGAAATTGTTCAACACATTCAAAACCATGTATTAGTGGTTCATGGAACGGATGTATTGAAAGTGAATATGATATTTGTTTGTTTGGTCGCAGATCACAACATCCCGTTGCAAACACGACAATGTGATAGAATAATTTCTGTACTGTGGTATAATTGTATTAAGTGAATAAAAAAGGAGTGGGGTTCTTTTTAACAGTGATTGTTTCTTTTTTGAGATGTTGATTTATTTAGTGAATGAGTGAATGAATAAGTGAATAAAAAATGGTAAACAAGTTTAAGGATTTTATTTCAAGGATTATGTTAAAATAAGGTGTTGCCTGTGTGATTATTTTGTGATTCGTTTGTCTTGTTTCGTTCGGTTAAAATAAATGATTGATAGTTAGTGATATAGTTCCCCATCTTAATGCAAACTTACTATACGATGTACGTAAATTATTTACGTTCTCATTGATTGATTGAAATATCAGGTCAATAATTCATTTCGGTCGCGTAACAAACAAACCGAATACAGGCAGGTAACGTGTTTCCTTGTTAGCAATCTGCCAAAATTTGGCACTAAAATTGTCCCCTGCAAGAAAACATTCACCCTTAGTGCCATGAAACAAATACTTTTACTTTCGATTCTTTTTGTTGGTGGACTGCTTCCGCTCTCTGCACAAACAACTATTGCCGTTCTTCCTTATGCTATTTCTTATGAAGGCCGGGTTCCTCAAAAATATACTCCTGAAATGATTGCGGAGATGCAGGAGCAGGACGGGCAGAATTATCAGAGCTCCATGATCAACAGCCTGACCCGAATCAGCTTAAAACGCTCAAACCTGGCAGCAGATGTTACGGTTCTGAGTTTAGGACAGATGGAGGGATTGCTCCTGTTGAAAAAAATGACTTACCAACAGCTCGCAACCATGACTAATGAGCAAATTGCCGATAGTTTAGGTGTAACACACGTTATTCGCGGAACTGCAACCAGAACCTTTATTATGAGTGATGAAATGTCGCTTGGAATGACTGCGATTGGTGTAATAACCAATCAGCATGTGATCAATATCACTTCTCAAATCAATCTGATTAATACTTTGGAAGAAAGCGCGGGTACTACCTTGTTTAGCAGAGGTTTTGTTCGAACAACTTCTGCTGTGAGAAGCGATGATCAGAGTTTGAGAGATACTTTCAGAAAATCGTCCAGAAAGATGTTCAAACGATTGGAAGTTTAATATGCAGTATGATTCATGAATCAAATCCCGGTTTCTAAAAGATATCGGGATTTTCTTTTGCAATTATATACTATAATATTTGCCCGGACCCCGGGAATTACATAACTTCTTTTCAAAATTCAATAGATATGAGAGCGAAAAAAATATGGGCTAACTTTAGCGTGAAAGATATCAGCGCTACGAATCAATTCTATACGCAATTGGGTTTTACTCCCAATGAGCCGAACGATCATCCGAAGTTGGCCAGTTTTCTGTTCGGTGATGATAATTTTGTGATTCATTTCTTCGAGCAAGGTTCACAGATAGATGAATATTTACCTTCTGAATCGGGGATACAGTCAGGCGAAGTGATATTCACCCTTTCTGCAGAAACGGTTACGGAAGTCAAAGAATGGATTCATAAAGTGAAAGGTGCCGGAGGTAATATTTCTCACGTGGTGGGCAGAGACGAAACCAGCCACTTTGGCTTTGCGTTTACCGATCCTGACGGCCATAAATTTAATGTGCTGTTGATGGAGTAGTAAAATGTTTCAGGAATCAGGAAGAAAAGATAAGATATCACTCCCCGTCAGAATTGCTCGTGGTGCATATTGCCCGGCTTATTCAACCTGGAAATCTGTTTATATTAATCCGCAAAAAATCAATTTATTGATATTCAACACTGTTTTTTCTCATAAAGTTGTGATTGATAATCTCGGGAATTTCATAAGAACTCATTTCATATATTAGTTCACAACTGTACTTTATGAAGATTGAATACAAACTCATGTGGGCTGGAATTCTGATTGCAACTATTGCATCACTGTGTTGTATAACGCCGGTTCTGGCACTGGTTTCAGGAAAAAGTGGTTTTGCTTCTGTCTTTTCATGGGTAGAACCCGTAAGACCCTATTTAATTTGTTTAACCGTTTTGGTACTTTCGCTGGCCTGGTATCAGAAGGTGAAACCAAAAAAACGGATGTTCAGAAAAATGGAAATGAACAAGCGGCCTACATTCACTCACAGTAAAGCCTTTTTCGGGTTAATGACAGTTTTAGCAGGACTCATGCTTGCCTTTCCCGCGTATGCACATATATTTTATCCTGATACAGGTCAGAATTTAATAGGGATTAATCAATCTGATATTCGAAAAGTGGAGTTCCAAATTAAAGGGATGACCTGTACGGCTTGTGAAGAGCATATCAGCTATGAAGTAAATGCCCTGTTCGGGATTATTCGTTCAAACACCTCTTATGCCAGCGGTAACGCTATTGTGGAATATGATCACACAAAAACAACAGTATCCGAAATTGAGAAAGCAATAAACAATACTGGTTACAACGTGCTTTTTGCAAAAGAAAAGTGACGACCGGGAATGACTCCTGCGTTTTTTTTTAGGGTTGAACCAATCTACTTCTTGTTTGTAACATTGTTCGTGAAACAATGTGTCTTATTACTCTTTTTATCAATCGTGTCCCTTGCCCACTCTCAATCTGAAGCCTATTTCATCGGGAACTACAACCTTACCAGCGGCTTATTCCGACTTACAATGGATGGAACCAACAAAAGCATGGTAAAGACCATTTTTTTCTTTGATACTGTCAATGAATCTACAGTTGTGAAATTTGACTGGTTTGAACCGACTTACATTCCGGTCACTAAAAAGAAAGTAGATTCTTACCGGAAAGACACAATTTATGAGTTTTTAGTTTCCGGACATACTGCTTACGAAGTAAATTTCGTTGATAGCATAAGGTTTCATGAAGAATGGATTACGATTGTTGAACACAATTACAATGGCAACGAAATTCGCAGCCTACCTTCTACTATTAATAAATACATTTCTGTGGAAGGAATCGGTAAAATATATGATTACTCTAATTTATTTATGTGCAGAGAGTTAATTATGATTTGTTTAAGTGATACTACCAGTCAGAAATTACTCGTTGATGTTTATAAACACCTGGCTAAAGGCAAAAATAACTGGAACAACTGGAGAGTTTTGCAGAATCTGGCTCAGAAGTACCAATTCACTAGTTGTGTCACAGAACTTTCGAAACTGTGGCTGGAAACTAAAGACGATATTCAGCTGACTTCCGGAAAAACAGAATATGTATCTGATTCTATTCAGTATATCGTTGAACTGAAGAATAGCTCAGAAACCGGCTATTACTTTCCGAAAGGCCATAAAATTGCGCCGGCCAAACGAATCATCTACATGCAATCACGAACTGACACATGGGATTTACTCGGTACAGACTCAGGATATCCTTTTCAAGTGCTCCAGGAAGATTATTTTCTAAATCCGGGAGACACGATTACCATTTCTTTCGGCTTTCCAAATGAATTGGGATCAGCGGAAACTTTTGAAGGATTTCAGATCCTGACTTATTTCACTTTTCCTTACTGGTTGTTAAGTGAGCCAGAGAAAAAAGGTGGAAGAAAATATTCGCTCTACCCTTTCAGGTCTATCACAGCGTTTTAATAGTCAGCCACACTATCAAAAACACAATAAATATTCAGAGTTGCAGATAAAATCTCAAAATAAATTTGCGTAGTTAAATAGATCGGAAGAGCGTCGTGTAGGGAAAGAGTGTAGATCTCGGTGGTC
>CAMLIF010000092.1 GCA_946479985.1 uncultured Flavobacteriales bacterium | reverse complement strand
GATATCATTGGAAGTCGTGCTTAAAAGTGTTCCGTTATTCCAGGAAGTCTGTCCGTAATTATTTGTCAATCCCTGCGGATAGAATACAATAATTCTTGCTGTGTCTGCGATATCATTCAGGCCGGTGCTCACTATATCGGCATTCGTCCCACCTAAACCGTGCAATGCAATAATTACTGAAACCGATTCTGAACCGGGATCAAGTCCGGAGGGAAGATATTGTTTGTAAGTTCTGGAAGCAGATCCAACGCTTAAGGTTTTGTTGGTTAATTGTGCATGGGTAGTGGAAATAGCACCCGAAAGGCACAGCAGGAGTAGTAATTTTTTCATATTTAAATCTTTAATGCGGATAAAACAGTGAATTTATATACAATTAATGAATAAATCTTATTTTTAGTCCACAGATTCATTATGAAAAAAAGTATCCTCTTCCTATTTCTTCTTTCACTTGTTTCCTGCCAGCTAAGCAGTAAGCAGGAAGAAAAACTAAACAATGCCTTTCAGTCTTATATCAACGCTTACAATAAAGACCTTACATTGGAATTGGTGGCGTTTACCCACGTAAGTGTGGTTAAGCACTATAAATCGATCGGAAATCAGGAATTCATTGATCATTTTCACCAGGAAGACAGCTCTCACATTTATTACGGTGACTATTTCGTGAAAGAAACCAAAGAAAAAAACAATGAGATTCAGCGCAGTTACACCGTTGAGCAATATACTAACGAAGAGCAGCTCAATAGTGATTACCGGATTTTTGCGATCAGTTCCGACAAAGGAAATAATTGGTTCTTTGTAAATGAAGATGATTACTTCAACCAGGAAATCCCTATCCCCATCCGCTTATTCAAAAAATGATATGACTAGAAATCTACTACTTACTACATTTTTCTTCTTATCTCTTTGTGCATACGGGCAAGGCTGGAATCCGGTTGGATCCAGGTCAAATGCACTTTGCGGAGCGAGCGTAACTCTAAATGATGTTTGGGCAGTACATCAAAATCCGGGCGCGGTTGGTCAAATCAAATCATTCAGCGCCGGAATTTATTACGATTCCAGGTTCCTCACAAAAGAACTTCAAAATCAGGCGTTGGCTGTAGCCGTACCGATTAAGAAAGGTGTAATTATGGGTGGGGCACAACTTTTCGGTTACGAACAATACAAACACATGCGCTACGGAGTTGGTTACGCTCTGCAGCTTACTGAGCATTTTTCAGCCGGCGTTCAGGGAAATATTCAACAACTTAGATTCAACAGCAATTACGGGAGCAGTTTCAATGCAACAGCTGAAGCTGGATTTCTGGCCACTATTACAGATAAATGGAATATTGGATTTAGCATAACTAATATCGGCCGACAAAGAATTTCGGAACTAGAAGACAGATTCAACTCCGTAATGCGCTTCGGAACCTCTTACTCACCAACAAAATCAGTGAAATGCATTGCTGAAATTCAGAAAGATGTTATCTACCCTTTCTCATTCAAAGGCGCTATTGAATACAAACCAATTGACGCTTTTTCCGTTCGACTGGGTGCACAAACCGGCCCTACCAATTTCGCGTTCGGTTTTGGATATCAGACAAAAATTATTACCATTGACCTTGGAACCAAATATCACCAGCAATTGGGCTGGACACCTTGTTTCGGCTTGAATTATCAATTCAACAAGCATGACTAAGTTTCTACCTGGCATAGCTTTTATCTTAACTTCTTTTTTATCGTTTGGGCAGGAACGAAATGAAATTATTCAACAACGAGTTGAGTTTATTGCCGAACAAACAGAATCAGAGGAATTCGATCTCACAAACCTTTTTGAGCAGCTGAATTATTATTATTCCAATCCAATCAATCTCAATAATACGGATCAGGATGAATTGAGAAGTCTTGGTCTGTTAACAGATGTTCAGATTACAGAAGTATTTGTACATATTAAACAATTCGGGAAATTCATTTCTATTTACGAGTTGCAATCCATGAAATATTGGGATTTGGCGACCATACAACTTGTTTTACCTTTTATTATGGTTGACGATCGATTCGATCAAATGCACATTACATTTAAAGATGCTTTGAAAAACGGAAAGTTTGAACAGTATGTGCGTTACCAGGCAACAACTCCTTCTAAAGCAGGCTACACAAAAGTATCCGATTCTTTATTGAACAATTCGAATTCCTATTATCATGGAAATGAAGGCCGGTATTACGCCCGCTTTCGTTACACCTACAGAACAAATATCAGCATAGGAATTACCGGAGAAAAAGATTCGGGTGAAGAGTTTTTTAAGGGAAGTCAGAAAAATGGTTTCGACTTCTACTCTGCTCATGCATTTTACAAAGGCGGAAAATATATTCGCAGCGTGGCAGTCGGAGATTATTTAGTTCAAGTCGGACAAGGGCTAAATGTATATTCCGGATACGCTTTTGGTAAAACAGCCGACATTTTCTCTTCGAAACGAACTGCAAACCTGCTTCGTCCTTATACTTCTGTTGACGAAAACCGGTTTTTCCGTGGAGCGGCTGTTGTTTTGGGCTACAACAATTTAACCTGGCTCAATTTCTACAGTCAAAAACGAATTGATGGTTCCGGGGTTGCAGATTCTCTAACTGATGACCTGGAGTTCATTACTACAATCGATGTTTCTGGTTTACATCGTACAAACAGCGAAATTGCTAAGAAGAATCAACTAAGTGAACGTGTTTACGGATCCTATTTAGCTTATAAAAGCAATCGTTTAAGTGTAGGATTAGCACATGTCCAGCAATCTTATTCCAGTCCGCTTCAAAAAGACACTGTTCCTTATAACATATACGCTTTCCGGGGAACTTCCATTGGCTCAACCAGTGTTGACTACAACTTTGTGCTCCGAAACCTGAATTTCTTCGGGGAAGCCTCTTACAGTTCGGCAAGTAATTCATTCGCTCAATTGTACGGGATGATGGCTGCACTTGATCCGAGAATTTCGGTCTCTGTGATTTATAGAAATTACGACAAAGCCTATTACACCTTCTACAACAATGGTTTTTCAGAAGGCAGCAATACACAAAATGAAAAAGGTATTTTCTTCGGGACAAAAGTTCGGTTGAATTCTGCATGGACCATTAACGCTTACGCAGATTATTTCTCCTTTCCGTGGCTCAAATATTTGGTAGATGCACCGTCGAAAGGGAACGAATTCTTATTTCAGCCCATGTACAAACCAAACAAGGTTTTGGAGATCTATGGTCGTTTCAGACAACAGCTTCGTCAGAAAAACAGTCGTGATACTGACGGCACGGTTACTGAAATTGAAGATGTAACTCAGCGAAACTACCGGTTAAATTTGAGCTATAAAGTATCTGAAGGAATTACACTTAAAAGCAGGATTGAATACATTACCATTGACCGGAAATCGAATGCAAAAGAAGACGGCTGGCTGTTTTCACAGGACCTTATTCTTCGCCCGAAAAGCTCTGCTTTCGATCTTTCACTTCGTTACGCCCTGTTTGATACCGATTCATACGATACGCGCATTTACACATACGAGAACAACGCACTTTATGTATTTTCATCTCCTTCATACTATTATCAGGGATCGCGCGCGTATGCTCTAATCAGATACTCCTTTTTAAGACATTGCGATCTTTGGATCAGATACGGAACATTCCTTTACACCGACAGAACCAGTTTAGGTTCTGGTGCTGAACAAATTAAAGGAAACCGAAAATCAGATATCACCATTCAATTCAGAGTTACTTTTTAGTTATGTTATTTCCAGAAATCACACGCTCGCTTCCTTCCGGAAAGACAATTACATTGCGTTCCGCCTTCCCTGATGACGCACAATCTGTTATAGATTATGTTCAGGCATTTGTTTATGCCGCAGAGTTTGTACCGCTGGTTGAAGGAGAATTCAATTTGACATTACAGCAGGAAGAAGCTTTACTCCAAAGTTACCTGGACCGCGATAATTGTATTTTCATCATCGCACTTTGTGACGGGAAAATTGTGGGAAATCTGAATCTGGAAGGCCACAGTCGTCAGATATTGAGACACACCGCTATGCTGGGAATGGGAACTTTGTTGGACTGGCGTGGATTCGGAATAGGAAAATTTCTCATGGAAGAAGCTCTTACCTGGGCAAAGGAAAACGAAGTTCTTGAACAGATCTGGCTTGAAGTTTACGAAGAACATGAAGTTGCCAGAAAACTCTATCGGAATATGGGATTTATTGAATGCGGCAGAATTCCGAACAAATTTAAGTTTGAAGGAAAATACAGTACGGAAATTAAGATGATTCTGGATGTGAAGTGACCTGACGATTAAACAATTCTCTCGTCACTTCAGTACACATTTTGCATTATACATTTTGTATTATACATTTTGTTTAATATATTTAAGTCTGTCAATCAACATTATTTCTTATGGATTTAAACAAAAATCCCTTTCCTGTAAGCGGATACTTTGGATCGGAATACTTTTGCAATCGCGTAAAAGAGACACAAAACATTGTTCTAAAGGCAGATAACGGCGTAAATACAACGCTTATTTCTATCAGAAGAATGGGGAAAACAGGATTAATTCAACATGTTTTCAACCAATTATTGGAAGAAAATAAAACAGTTGGCATTTATGTCGATATCTTCCACACTCAAAATTTAGCCGATTTCATCAATAAATTTGCTACAACGGTAGTTCAGTCTTTCCCTGTTTCGCAGCCAATCGGAAAGAAAATTCTGGCTGTAATCAAGCAGTTAAGACCTATAATCAGCTACGATCAGCTAACAGGGAATCCTGAAATAAGTTTTGATTTTCAGCAACCATCAGAATATGAACACTCCCTGAAAAACATACTCGATTTCCTCGATGCTCAAAACAAACCCATCCTCATTGCTATTGACGAATTTCAGCAAATTGTAAATTATCCGGAGAAAAACATAGAAGCTTTACTTCGATCCAATATCCAATCGCTTAAGAATATTCAATTTATTTTTAGCGGGAGCCACAAGCACCTGATGATGGAATTGTTCAACAATGTCAAACGACCATTCTATTCCAGCACACAAACCCTTTATTTAGGAAGCATAGAAAAACAGGATTATGCCACATTTATTGAAGCAAAAATCAACCGAATCAACAGAACTATCGAACCCGAAGCAATTCAATTCATATTAGATTGGACAGATATTCACACCTACTATACGCAAGTAATCTGTAATAGAATAGTAGCTACAGGAACACGAAAAATAACACTAGAGAAAGTGAAAGCAGTTTGCAATACTGTGCTGGAAGAACAATCCGGAACCTACTTTCAGTACAGAAATATGCTAACAACGGCACAATGGCAATTTTTACAAGCAGTTGCAAAGGAAAACCGATTGTATCACCCAACCGCGAAAGACTTCATTCAAAAACACAAATTAGGAACTCCGGCATCTGTCAAACGAACTTTAGAATCTGTTTTAACCAAAGAACTGATCTTCCAGGAAACAGACGAAAACGGAAATTATTACCGCATCTACGATATTTTCCTGTCACGCTGGCTTGCAAGGAAATATTAGCACTAAAAAAAGGAACTTACCGAAGTAAATTCCTTTTCTAACTTTTCATTGTAACGATTAACGCGTGAACAACATTTCACGGAATTTAGGTAACGGCCACAATTCGTCGTCAACTAAAAACTCTAATTTATCAGCGTTGTAGCGAATTTCTTCAAAGTGAACCTTAACTGTATCGCAGTAAGCAATAGCTCGTTTTTCAAAATCTTCGATTTTATTAGCCGCTTTACGGGCATCCACCATCAAATCATTTGCCTTTTTCAGGCGATTTAAATGACCTGAGATTTTTTCGATCAATTCCAACTGAGACTCACCAGCTGTTTTCCCGGTTTTATCACCCAATGTGGTAATTAATCCTTGTACGTTTTTCAGCAATTTATTCTGGTATTCAATAACCGCGGGAATAATGTGTGTTTGAGTAAGATCATTCATGATACGTGCTTCGATCTGAATTTTCATCACGTAGCTTTCGTACTCAATTTCCTGGCGGGCTTCAACCTCACGCTCCGTCAACACATTCAGTTCTTCGAACATTTTGATAAACTTTTTATCTCCCCATGCTTTCAACGCACGTGGTGTGTCTTTAAAGTTACTCAATCCGCGTTTTTCAGCTTCCTTAACCCACTCATCGCCATATCCATTACCTTCAAAACGAATTTTCTTAGAGTCTTTGATCAATTGCTGTAATTCTTTCAAAATAGCCTCGTCTTTTGCTTCGCCTTTTGCAATACGAGCATCAACCAAAACTTTGAAACGATTTAATTGCTGCGCCATAATTGTATTCAAAACAATCATTGCAGAAGCACAGTTTGCAGAAGAACCAACCGCACGGAACTCGAATTTATTTCCGGTAAATGCAAACGGGGAAGTACGGTTACGGTCTGTATTGTCAAGCATAATTTGAGGAATCTTACCGATGTTCATCTTCAATTCGGTTTTTTCCTGCGGCGACATTTTACCTGCCTTGATATTTTTCTCCAATTCATCCAAAGTATTGGATAACTGAGAGCCAATGAATGTAGAAATGATTGCCGGCGGAGCTTCGTTGGCCCCCAAACGGTGGTCGTTACCTGCAGATGCGATACATGCGCGAAGTAAATCAGCATTATCGTGAATAGCTTTGATCGTATTCACGAAGAATGTTAAGAACTGAAGATTTGTTTTCGGGTTTTTACCAGGTTGTAATAAGTTAACTCCCGTATCAGTTGATAAAGACCAGTTATTGTGTTTTCCGGATCCGTTTACTCCTGCAAACGGCTTTTCGTGAAGCAATACACGGAAATCATGTTTACGGGCAATTTTCTCCAGGATGTCCATCAACAACATGTTGTGGTCGTTTGCAAGGTTACATTCTTCAAAAATCGGAGCACACTCGAATTGATTCGGAGCAACTTCGTTATGACGTGTAGTCACCGGAATACCCAATAAGATAGCTTCTGTTTCGAACTCACGCATAAAAGCCGTTACACGTTCAGGAATTGAACCGAAATAATGATCTTCCAGCTGCTGTCCTTTTGCCGGAGCATGCCCGAACAAAGCACGACCGGTCATCATCAAATCCGGGCGACAGTTAAACAAAGCCTGATCAACAAGAAAATACTCCTGTTCCCAGCCCAATGTTGCGTTTACTTTCGTAACGTTTTTATCAAAATACTGACAAACTTCAACAGCAGCTTTATCAACCGCATGCAAAGCTTTCAATAATGGCATTTTATAATCTAATGATTCACCTGTATAGGAAATCATAATTGTTGGAATACACAAAGTCTTTCCAATAACGAAAGCAGGAGATGAAGGATCCCAGGCTGTATAACCACGAGCTTCAAATGTATTTCTGATTCCACCGTTCGGGAAAGAAGACGCATCCGGTTCCTGCTGAACCAATAATTCTCCGTCGAAACGCTCAATTGCACGACCTGGCCCAACCGGTTTAAAGAACGCATCATGTTTCTCAGCAGTGGTTCCTGTTAATGGCTGAAACCAGTGTGTATAATGTGTCGCACCTTTTGTTAAAGCCCAATCTTTCATTGCAGATGCAACCTGATCAGCCATTTTACGATCTAATCGCGAACCGTTCTGAATAGATTCCACCATAGATTTGTATGCATCTGACGGTAAATATTCACGCATCACTTCCGTGTGAAAGACGTTTTTACCAAACAAATCTGAAATTTTCCCATCGTACTCAATGTGTTTGGGAGTTCTGTTTAATACATCTCTGTACGCCTGCAATCGTTTTGTAGCCATAAATTCAAAATTTTTGACAAAGTTACATTTTTCAGAGGGGTAAATCCAAAAAAAGTGTCATTTTTTATGAACACCCCCCCTATTTTTTAATACCCTTCTCAATAAAAACATTAAAAATTCATTAATACGGCATATTTCATGGCAATTATCCGTTTCCAAATGGCAAATCGATTTAGTAAAGTGTTAAAAATCTATGGAAATTTTGAAATAAAATATTATTGTGTTAATTTGAGGATTCTTAAAAATCCTGAAAATCATGACATTACTCGAGTTAAATCCTGAAATAAACGCATTTCAGGGAGCAGCGAACAAATCACTCAATTGTCAGATGGTAATTGTACACTTCTTTTATGGTGTTTCAGACCTTTCTGCCCTGCATGTTCTTGAAGAAGAACTGGATTCTGCTGTTCAGCGCAATATGGTAGGTGAATACCACGGCAATGAAATGTCGTCAGACAACGGCGACGGATATTTATTTATTCTTGGCGACAATGCAGAGAAAATTTTCACCTGCATTAAACCGCTTCTTCAGAACTTCTATTTCATGGACCGTTCAATGGTCACATTGCGATCAGGAACTATGAATGATTTGTCAGCACAGGAGTTGAACCACGTCATTCGATTTTCTAAACTCAGTGATAATTGATAGCGAATTGCTTTTTTAACAACTTTTCTTTCTGCATACTTCACCTCGATTAACTGTGCAAAAAGGATACTATTTATTAGTTGAGTTCAGTTTCATTTAAAATGCAGTTTCTGACTGCATTTTTTTGTTTTTAAAGGTTATTTTTGACGAAAAAAAAACATGCGAGCAACTTTACTTCTTTCCACTATTCTTTTAGCAGGCATTGCCTTCGGACAAACCCCGAAATCAACTATTGACTTTTCAGAATACATGAAAGACCTCACTAAATCAGAATCAGACGGCGGACAGATCACCATGAGTATTTGGATGCCTTCCAATTACTGGGATATTGCAACTAAAAACAATCCTGATTTCGATAAAGAAAGTGTTGAGTTACTAAAATCGTTTATTGGCGGATATACATTAATGATAGTTTATTCCGGAAAAATGGACGTTGATAAACAAATTTTTGTTTCGGAATCAGAATCTAAAATCAGGAACTCGGTTTCGCTGGAATATAATAACAAAAAGTATAAGCCGCTCTCTCCTACCCAGCTGCCTGATGAACTCGCTCAGCTTTCTCAGGCATTGAAACCTGCAATGACTCAAATGTTCGGAAGTATGGGACCAGGAATGAATTTCTTCTTTTTTGATATTCGTGATGGTCAGAACAACGCAATGATTGATCCGTATAAAGACACTGATTTTAAAATTACGATTGCGAAAGAATCGTTTAACTATAATTTACCTGCTCCATCTTTGTTCGAAGACAAAACATGTGAGAAGGAAGGTGAGAAATATCCATCCAACTACAATTACTGTCCTATACACGGAAATAAATTGAATTAATTAGCTTTACAAAAAATTTCCCGGGATAATTCCGGTTCTTAAAACAGAAAAAAATGAAAAACACAGCTCTTACATCGGTTCACGAAAGTCTAGGTGCCAAAATGGTTCCTTTTGCAGGTTATAACATGCCCGTTCAGTACGCGGGAGTTACGGTTGAACACGAAACAGTAAGGAATGCTGTTGGAGTTTTCGATGTTTCTCACATGGGTGAGTTTTTATTGACGGGTCCTGATGCTCTTGACCTGATTCAACGAGTTTCCACAAACGATGCATCAACGCTAACAATCGGAAGAGCACAATATTCTTGTATGCCAAATGGAAAAGGCGGTATTGTTGATGATTTGATCATTTACAGAATTAAAGAAGAGCAATACTTATTGGTGGTAAATGCTTCCAATATTGAAAAAGACTGGAACTGGATTTCTTCTCACAACAAGAAGAATGTAGAAATGAAAAACATTTCGGAAGATTATTCTTTACTTGCGATTCAAGGCCCGAAAGCAATTGAAGCAATGCAGTCTTTGACTTCAATCAATCTTTCAGATATTAAATATTACCATTTTGAAGTTGGTCCGTTCGCAGGAGTTGACTACGTTATTATTTCTGCAACAGGTTATACAGGCTCAGGAGGTTTTGAGATCTACGTGAAAAACGAAGACGTAAAACAAGTTTGGGATAAAGTGTTTGAAGCCGGTGCTCCTTACGGAATTGCTCCGATCGGTTTGGCGGCCAGAGATACTTTACGTCTGGAAATGGGATTCTGTCTTTACGGAAACGATATTGACGATACTACATCTCCTATTGAAGCAGGTTTGGGATGGATTACTAAATTCACCAAAGATTTTGTTGATTCCGACAAATTGAAGGAGCAAAAAGAAAACGGTGTATCGCGTAAACTGGTTGGTTTTGAAATGATCGACCGTGGAATTCCGCGTCATGACTATAAAGTACTTGATGTCGACGGAAAAGAAATTGGAAAGGTAACTTCCGGAACGCAAGGCCCAACAGTGAAGAAAGCTATTGGTATGGCTTACGTTAACGTTGATCATGCGGCAGTTGATTCTGAAATCTTTATTGAGATCAGAGACAAAGGAGTTAAGGCGAAGGTTGTGAAGTTTCCTTTTTACAAGAAAGACTGATAATTAAGACTGTAACTTTCAGCCGTTGCTGACATAGTCACCGTCTGATCTATAATATTAAATCCCGCTTTGGAATGCCGAAGCGGGATTTTTCACTTAGAACGTGCTTTTCTCCAGTTTTCAACTGACACAATAGAATTGCTTATTGGATCCCATATTTGAATTTTCTGAGAACGTGCGTTTACATAAAACAAAAAGCGATTACTGAAATGTGTTTCTTTTTCCAGTCCAATCTGAACTCTCACACAAAGTTGATCTCCGATCTTTTCTTCCGAAACCAAGTATCTGATCTCTTGTGTGTTCTCTTCTGCAAACCTCTTAATTTCAGTGATTTGAGCAACTTTTCTCAAGGCAACTGCTCCAGGTGATTTATCAGATTCCTCGAATTGATTCAACGAGCAACAATTTGGAATCATTTGAAAATAAGTGTTTGTATCTCTTTCTTCTTGTTCGGAATTCTTTCCAACACTATTGGTTTCCCTGACCTTTTGCATACAAGATGTAAGAATAGATACAGAAACTAAAATCAGCAACTTTGCGAAATCCATGAATATATTATTTAAGTATATCAGCTCACAATGTGTCCATTATAACTACTACTTCGCTAAAGCAAATTTATATTCTTTATAGCCACGTTCATTTTCCAATTCAGAATCATAAATTCTACAGGAAATGGTTTTATTATCAATTTTCGTTACAAATGGTTCCTTTTCTTCCAGCATCTCATCGCGAATTCCAAAACTCAATGCTTCAGTTAGTGTTCCATTCGAAAAATGGTAGATATAGTAGGAATTCAACGTTGAAAAATCCACTGAATACTCAACAAAACCAATCTCGTCAAGGCCATCTCCATTCAGATCTCCCAGATTCTCAAGTAATGAGGCACCAACAGACTGTTCATAATCAGAAATCAAATAAGATTTTCCATTAATTGAAAACGTGAGTTTTGTGTCTCTCTTTACAAGCATTTCCAAGTTAGTCTCCCAATCAGTATCAAGTTTTGACGGAACATATTTCAACGTTTTCGAATCAATCAATTCCACAAAAACAGTGTCTTTGATTTTAGAGTCGCGGAAATTCCCTACTACGAATTCGCGTTCATTTTTAAGTTCATTTTGGACTTCGGCATTTTTAATATCAACATTATCAGATATTTGCGTTTTATCTGAACAACTTGCTGAAAGTGCCAGAAAGGTTAAAGGATAGAAAATTTTATGCATCGTTAAATCTTTAGTTGATCAAAACTAGAGATTCACCCCGGAGATTATTAGCCGTTTTTCTTATAGGTTATGACCTGGTTATTATTCGTAAGGAGTTGCGGAAAATTTGAAATAGCACGAGCAAATCCCGAAGGATCGGGACAGGTGCTCGCGCTAACAATTGTCGGGTAGGATTACTTTCAGCCGCGGCGGCACAAGATATAGAGCGCAGGATTACTTCGACTCCGCTCAGCAACCTGCAAGTCCTAGGCTGCCACTTATTATTGTACAACTAAACGCGAAACAAATTTCCCATGTCTGATAAAATAAACACCGCTGGAAAGTTCCGTGATCGAAATTGATTTGGTTTCGTTCATGTTCAATTCGATTGTTTTCAGTTCTCTTGCATTGGCATCCAGAATGGTAACCTCCTGGTTAATTCCGCTGTAAATGTTTACTACTCCGTTTGCCGGATTCGGGTAAATGGAAATTCCGGAAAGATTTGATTCTTCAGCGAGTGAAAGGTCATCAATGAGCAAACAATTACTTTGTTTATCACAACCATTGACTGTTAAAACACAAGCATAATTTCCGTTTGCAGTAATTTCCATGCTGGAAGTGTTTTCCCCGGAAATTGGCTGATTCGTAGTACAATCAATCCACTGATAACCATCGGCACCAAAATCTGCAACCAGAAACGTCCCGATCTGCTGAATTTCGGCATCAATATCATCCTGAACGGTCAACACTGTTGTTATTATGCTGTCGCACGTTGTAAAACCTGATAATGTGTCTACATACGTTCCGGCTACTGAATATGAACTATTTCCAACCTGAAGCGACGTTCCAAAACAAATAGAAACGGTGTGTGTTGCCGTTGGAAGCGGATTAACAGTAATGATATTTGTAACAATACTATCGCAGGAAGTAACTCCGGCCAATGTATCAATGTATGTTCCGGCATTCGAATAGACATGATTTCCTACCTCGTAAGTTTCATTTGCACAGATAGCAACATTGTACGTAGCAGTTAACGGAACATTCACCTCTACCACTATCGAAGAAGTTGTGAGGCACATAAACTCATCTGCTGCAGTTACGGTATAAGTAGTTGTTGCACTTGGACTAACTATAATGGTATCATTTGTTTCACCGGTACTCCAGGAATAATCATAATCTGCGTCAACCGTCAGTTCAGACAATTCCCCGTTACAAATCAAGGCATTAGACATATCGATGTTGAATACGGGAAGAGCTTTCACTTCCACGTAGATAGAATCATTTCGTACAACTCCGCAAGCATCTGTTGATGTCAGATAATACGTCATATCGGATGAAGGGAAAACCTCCGGCGACTGAATTGCTGGATCTGTAATTGCGGTATTAGTCCATGAAAATACAAATGGTGACTGTCCGCCTTGAATATTCATATTCAACGTTACGCTGTCGTTCAAACAAACATAGATCGAATCGGAAAGCGGAGCCAGTTCATACGCATTCATAGAATATGTTGGTGCCGGAGTAACATTGGTTTTGGAGTAATACCACATATCAGGATACCCGTAGTGAATGGAGTTCAGATAATTTGTAGGAAACGTATTCTGGTCACAGCCATTGCAATAACGCATATCGAGGTAAGTTAAATGCTGCCCTATTTGCGACGTTGAAGGTCCATAATAATAACCGTCTGTTGAGCTCTGATGCATTTCTAAAATATACTGAGTTCCCTGCGTTAACCAAATGGGTGAAGCCATATCTGTGTAGGTATACTGCGCAGCCGGACCGGAAATCTGCTGTTGTCTCAGAATTCCTTGTGTAGCCACATCAAAAAGAGTAATATAACGTGTTGATCCGTTCGGTTCATTCTTTCCGAATGCAGTAACCAACAAATCTTCGTTTGCTGCAAAGCGAATTCCACGCTGTGAGTCGGTTACGCCACCCACAGCACCACCAGAAACAGAATCAGTTGCAGAATGCGGGCCGAAAAAAGTTCCGTTTATGGCTGAAGTCCCGGTTGCAGCGGTATTTCCCCAATGCATATAAATAGTTCTGTATGAAGAGGCCGTTAAAGTATCGATCTTAACCCAAATTCTTGTTGCGGATGTATTCATTCCGCTTTCTATCCAGTAATTGAATTCTACCCCACCATTACACTGCGAAGTAAAGCGGATATCGTCTCCTGCTGCATTCATTTCACCTGCAAGTACATCGTCGGCGGTATTCACTATAATCGGAAGCTGATAGTTGAGGACTGTTGTTCCTGAATGTTCCTGTATTAAAATTGGATCAACATGGCTCCAACCGGCCATCTGAGAAAGCGCAGTTTGAGAAAATAGTAAAGCAGCAGCTAAAAGCGTAAGGTATTTCATGCGTAGTAAATTTTGTGCAAAGATAGTATTCGAAAGCAATTGATAAAAAACCTGTGCCAGCTAAACTGATTTAGTAACTCATGAAACATCAAAGTTTTGATATGAAATTGACAGCAGGAACAGTCGTTGGAATTGCTCTTCTTCCGTTGCACGGGGATAAGTGCAAGATTATCCACCTTTTACCCAGGTAGATAAAACTATTTTCCAGTAAACAAAAAAAAGGCACCTGATTTCTCAGATGCCTTTTCTCTATTATTTGGAATAATTATTTTACCAATTTCATTTCATTGATCAGGTTTGTTGCACCGTAGCACTTGTCAATAATCCAAAGTGTGTAGCGGATATCTAACGAAATTGTACGCTGTAAATTTGGTTCGAATGCGATATCGCCCGACATTGCTTCCCAGTTTCCGTCGAATGCTGTACCAATCAATTCACCGTTTGCGTTCATTACCGGTGAACCTGAGTTTCCTCCTGTGATATCGTTGTTCGTTAAGAAGTTTACAGGAAGTTTTCCTGATTTCTTATCTGCGTACTGACCGAAATCTTTTTTCAGGTAAGTTGCTTTCATAATCGGATCTAACATGAATTCCGGGTTTGAAGCATCTTCTTTTGCTATTACTCCTTCGAAATCTGTTAAGTAACCCATTGGTTTCCCTTGATTCGTTGTGTAAGGAAGTACGTTTCCGTATGTTAAACGCATAGTTGAGTTTGCATTCGGAGCAAAGATTTTCTTCGGTTCCATTTCACGAACTCCTTTGACGAACAAACGGTTTGCACGCTGCAATTTTTCATTGGCAGCTTTGATCTCTTTCGATGTAGCTGCTGCAATGTATGCATCATCCAAATCTTTGATCAAAATAAACAACGGATCCTGCTGTAATTTCTCATCTGAGTAACTATTGATGAACTCGTTGTATTTTGCTTCACTTGTAAATACAGAGTATTTCTTCACACGCGCCATGAATGCACCAACACTTTCTGCGGTTAATGAAGCTGCAATTCCTTTGCGCTGAGCCAATGGAACGTCTTTGATGTACATTTTCAATACTTCTTCAACAGTTTCCAGTTCAATACGCATATCGCGCTCAGAATACATTGCTTTTGCCTGTGCATCTGCTGCTTTCTTCAACTCGTCGTAGCGAGCCTTGTTTCCTGTTGCAAGTGCATCCATTGCCGCTTTGTAAGTAGCAACCATGGCATTTACATCCACCTGGCGAACAAATTCGCTTTGGTACGTTTTGATGTAGATGATTGAATTTGTTGCATTGAAAGCCGATTCAATATCTGCCAATACATTGTCGTACTCTGCTTTTCCGGCTACAAATTTTAGGAAGTTGTCCTCGATTGCTTTTTTCTTAGCTTCCACATTGTTGTTCTTCAATTGAGAAGACTGACCAATAAAGTATTTCCAGTAGTTTGCAACCTGGGCGTATTTAGATGAATAATTCAATCGCACAGCAACGTCTTTATCCATGTACTTTTTCATGATCTCCAATTTCTTGGCACGAACATCAACAATTTTCGGCTGCTCAATATCGATAGCCTGTTTCACTCCGTAAGAAGTCAGGTAACGGTTTGTACGACCAGGGAATCCCATGATCATTGCATAATCGTTTTCTGCAACACCTTTCAATGAAATAGTCAAAGAATTTTTTGGTTTCAACGGAACGTTTGCATCTGATGCTTCAGCAGGTTTGTTGTCTGTTCCGGCATAAATACGGAACATAGAGAAATCTGCAGTGTGACGCGGCCACATCCAGTTGTCGGTATCGCCACCGTATTTTCCTGCAGATTGAGGAGGTGTTCCAACCAAACGAACGTCTTTGTAAGTTTCTTTTACAAACAGGTAAAACTCGTTACCGTCGTAGAAATCACGAACAAACGCTTCATAGTTTGTACCATTCGTTGCGTCTTTCACCAAAATATCAGCAATTTCCTTGATTTTCTTAGCACGTTCTTCAGCAGTCATTTTAGAGTTTAACTCTTTCAAAACC
>CAMLIF010000091.1 GCA_946479985.1 uncultured Flavobacteriales bacterium | reverse complement strand
ATCTGGCCGATTCAACCTGGTATAACTTCGGAATAGGTTTGTGATTTGGTGATGCCGCCGCCGCAAAGGGCAGAAGCATGATCAGACTAAGTGCTCTCATAAGATGATAGTTTGGGTCAATAAGTGATTTGAGCTAAAAGTGTTACAATTTTACGAAAAATACTATCTCAAAATGAAATCAATAACCTCACAAGTTGTTCTTTCACGTACTTTTGCACTATGCAGAAAAAAGGAGTTGCCATTCTCGGTTCAACAGGTTCTATCGGAACACAGGCGTTAGAAGTAATTGAATCTTATCCGGATCTTTTCGATCTCCAGGTAATTACCGCTCAATCGAATGCCGATTTGTTGATCAGGCAAGCTCTGAAATTTCAGCCAAATGCCGTTGTAATTGGTGATGAAACAAAATACCAGCTGGTAAAAGATGCCTTGTTCGAAGAAGGAATACATGTGTATGCCGGCACCGAATCGCTTTGCCAGGTAGTTGAGTTTGACGAAATAAATGTAGTACTAACTGCTTTGGTTGGATATGCCGGGTTGAAGCCAACTCTTGCTGCTATTGAAGCCGGAAAGGATATCGCTTTGGCGAATAAGGAAACACTGGTTGTTGCCGGTTCACTTGTTACAGAACGTGCAAAGGCTAAAGGAGTGAATATTTATCCTGTAGACTCAGAACATTCGGCCATTTTCCAATGTTTGGTAGGCGAATTCCACAATCCGATAGAGAAGATATATCTTACAGCTTCGGGCGGGCCGTTCAGAGGATATTCGACTGAGCACCTGGAACAGGTTACTCTGGCACAAGCTTTAAAACATCCAAACTGGAGCATGGGAGCAAAAATCACTATTGATTCTGCTACGATGATGAACAAAGGTCTGGAAGTAATAGAAGCTCTCTGGCTGTTTAACCTGAAAGCCGAACAGATCGATGTAATTGTTCACCCGCAATCAATCGTGCATTCTCTTGTTCAATTTACCGACGGAAGTATGAAAGCACAAATGGGACTTCCTGATATGAAACTTCCGATTCAATTTGCTTTGACTTATCCGCACCGTTTACCAACAGATTTCCCGCGTTTCAATTTCATGGATTATCCGCAACTTACGTTTGAAGCCCCCGACAAAAAGGTTTTCCGAAATTTAGGATTGGCTTATGAGGCTTTGGAGAAAGGCGGCTCAACAGCTTGTGCATTGAATGCTGCCAACGAGATTGCGGTTCAGGAATTTTTAGAAGGTCGTATTTCGTTTTCAGATATTTCAAGGATGAATGAAACGGTTATGAATGAAGCTTCTTTTATTCTGGCCCCAACATACGAGGATTTTGTTGCCGTGGATCAGGAAGCCCGTAAAATGGCACTTACCCTGGCGCTGCAAACCCGTAAATAAGCAGCAGATAACGTACCGTTTTTCCAAAAGCGGCCAGCAATGCTACTTTCCAAAAATTAGTTTTATAATATCCCAGGAGGATCAGGATCGGGTCGCCAATAAATGGCAGCCAGGAGAATAATGCGCTCCAGATTCCGAACCGGTTAATCCAGTTCTCACCTTTCTGTCGTTCTTTTTGCTTGAGAAGTTTCCTTCCGAAATAACCCAGTGTGTAATTGGTTAACCCGCCAAGTGTATTCCCCAGGGAAGCAACAAACAAGATGATCAGGGGTTCATAACCGGAATGGAGAAAATAAAGAACTGCGGCTTCAGACGGAAAGGGAATAATGGTAGCCGATAAAAAACAAATCAGGAAACATCCTGCCAAACCCCATTCTTCCATTGGGATAAAAGTAAGGGTAAAAAAGAAAACCCCGACGTTCGCTTTTACGAAGTCGGGGTTCCCGTTTAGCTAAGAGCTAATTATTTTTTCACGATACGGTTAGTGGTAGTTTTACCATCAACAGATAATGTGTAATTGTAGATACCAGCTTTGAAAGCAGAACCATCGATAGCGATAACTTGCTCACCAGCAGTCATGTTTTCAGAAGCAACAGTGTAAACTGTACGACCTGTCATATCAGTAACGATCAAAGAAACTTCAGCGTTGTTTTTCAAGTTGAAAGAAATCGTTGTTTCGTTATTGAACGGGTTAGGAAATACGCTAACGTTTGACAACGCTTCGATTTCGTTAACAGCTGTGTAATCTTTGAAGTCCAAACGTACAACAGGAGCTTCAACCTGAGAGATGTAAGCTTCGTTCCCAGCCAAACCACTCAAAGTTGCTCCGTTGAATCCGGCAACCTGTCCTTGAGGAACAAATCCTGACATAGCGATTGGAACTTCAGCATCTTCGTACATACCTGCAGTCAATAAGTACTCACCCGGAGTAAGTGTAACCGGAGTATTGAAATACGTAGGAACAATTTTTCCGAAGTCGTTTGCAATCAATTCATGCGGTTCAGTTTGTGCGAAGAATTCGTACTCATCTGTGTTCGCATTGTATTTGTGTAATTGACCGAAGAAAGAGCGATCAAGGTAAGGAGCTTGTTGTGTACTACCAATATTTGCAATACCGATGTTAATTGCACCGGCTTCATCTTCGTTGAATACTTCGATAAATGTACCAATTGCAGGGTCACCTGAACCTGATGCCCAACCCGTGAATGAGCTGATAATTGAAGCCGCATTTGTGTAAGCATCAATTGCCATAACGGAATTCGTTACTTCGAATGCTCTTGTTTTAACATCATCTGTTGTGTTCGACAATGTATTTTGAGATGACAAAGTGTATGTCAATGTTCCTGTTCCAACAGTAGCTGGAATTACATATCCGTTAGCTGCAGGTACAAAAACTGAATCGCTGTCGTAACCAACAATAGTTAAAGGCGCACCAGCTTCGTTGTAAGCGTTAGGCCCAGTTACTGTCAATACAACATCCTGGCTTGCAGAACCGATATTTTTTGTAACTCCTGAAAACTCAGTTACCGCTGTTGCAGAAACCTGAGATAAAGGGAATTTTGAGTACTGTACACCCAATGCGCCTGTGTAAGAATATGTTTCCATCAACTTCACGTCGTTAGCATATCCTGCAACTAACTTCACGTTATCAACGAACCATCCGTACATAATACCTGCTCCATTAGAAGAAGGCCAGTAACAACGGAAACGGAATTTCATGTTGTTTGATAATGCACCAACAGCGGCATTTACACTGTATGAACGATTTGTAGGGTTAGCGAAAGCCGTACCTCCACCTGATGTAACCATTCCAAGGTCGGCATCGTTACCGATTTCAAACCAGGTTGATCCTCCGTTAAGAGATACTTCTACAGCGTGAACTTCTGTAAACAAAGCTCCGTATTCCTGGAATTGGAATAATAAATCTGTTTGTCCTGAAAAGTCAAAAATTGAATCGAAAGTCAGGATCCATTCTGCATCAGTGTCATGTGTTGGTGTGTTCGGGTTTCCGTTCTCACATCCGGCATAAGCACCACCACCGGTAAAGTTACCAGTGTTTGTACCGAAAGCCCATGTTGTAATCTGGTTCGGTGCAGTTCCGATTTGCCAACCGAAATCAGTTCCTGTTGAACCGTTAACCGCAGAAGGAACCCAGTTTGTTGCGTTTGTGAAGTTATTAGACCATAAAATGTCTCCTTCAGCTTTTTCATCAGAAACTGAATTCGAAGCAACCATTTTATCGGTTCTTAGGGTGTTCAGTTTTTTAGCAGATTGTACAGGAATATTCGGCTTTACCTGGCCAAAGGCGCAAGAAACAACCAACAATCCTGACAAAAGGGTAATGTGTTTTTTCATAGTTACTAAAATTTATTGTGCGTTAAAAATAATTGCAAATAGTTCTTATTCCAAATAAAATTGATTAAAGTGTAGGTTTAACGGTTTTAACTGATCTGTTTGGAATCTTTTAAAAACGGCAGTCTTTCACGTGTTTTCATCAACAACTCATGGGACAGAATTATTTTTTCAATTGATTCATTATTTGGTTCAAGGTTGGAAATCCGGTCCCCCAATTCGTTATATACAGCGCTCTCTCCGGAATAAACAAGGCCTGTTGCATCTGTTCCAACACGATTAACTCCGGCAACATAACATTGATTTTCAATTGCACGTGCCGGTAATAATGCGTTCCAGTGTGCAATTCTCCGGTCGGGCCAGTTGGCCACATACAACAGTAAGTCATAGCGGGCTTTCCCGTTTTCTTCACTGTTTCTGCAGCTTTCAGGGAAGCGAAGGTCGTAACACACCTGGAGATTTATCTTCCATTCGAGGTATTCAACAATTTGCTCCCGATCTCCGGCAGCGAAATTCAAATCTTCACCGGCCATAGCAAAACGGTGTTTCTTATCATAACACGCTAATTCTCCGGTTGGTTTTACAAAAACTCCACGATTGAAATAGTTCCCGTTATCAGAAATTATCAGGGAAGTATATATTGCTGTGTGATGCTTTTTGGCAATTTCTTTCAACCAGGATATGCTTTTTCCATCCATGGTTTCAGCCATGTCGGCAGTATTCATCGTAAAACCTGTCTGGAACATTTCAGGCAGAATGATCAGATCTGTTTCTTCCATTTCAAGAAGCAGTTTTTCGTAATTCCAGAAATTGGCTTTTTTGTCCTCCCAAACCTGGTTGGCCTGAACCAGTGTAATTCTCAAATCTTGCATAACCGATCTGTTGCCTGGATTAATGTTTCATCTGTTTTCGCAAAACAAAAACGTACTGTATGATAATCACGTTGGTCGTCGAAGAACGGAGAAAGCGGAATTGCTGCAACTCCTATATCTTTTACCAACCATTCGCAGAACTGTACATCCGACAAACCAGAGATATTATCGAAACGGGCAGTTTGGAAATAGGTGCCTTCGCATGGCAGTAATTCAAATTTACTTTCCTGCATCAATTGCTGAAACAGGTTTCGCTTATCGCGATAAAAATTCGATAGCTGTGTTACATCTACTTCTTTAATGTAATCGGCCAATGTTTTTTGTGCCACGCTGTTCACTGAAAAAACGAGGTACTGATGCGTCTTTTTTATTTCTTTCATCAACGGTTCAGGAGCCACCATATAACCGGTTTTCCATCCCGTGATGTGAAATGTTTTCCCGAAAGAAGAAACAACAATAGATTGCTTTCTGAGGATTTCATGATCATGTGCTGAGCGATGCGGCTCATCGAAGGTAATAAACTCATACACCTCATCGGAAAGCAAGATCAGATTCGGGTAATCGTCCATGAGATTTACCAATGATCTGAAATCTTCCGCATTCAGCATTTTCCCGCTCGGGTTGTGCGGATTATTAATGATCAGCATGCGGGTTTTTTGAGAAACAATTTCTCTTAATTCGTGCCAATCGATTGTAAAATCTTCCCGCATCGGGACATGTACCGGTTTTCCTCCTGCTAAAACAATTGCCGGATCATAACAATCGTATGCCGGATCAATAACGATTACTTCTTCACCAATATGCACCAGCGCCTGAATGGCAGTAAAAATTCCTTGTGTAGCACCTGCCGTTACCAAAAGTTCAGAAGACGGATCTACTTTTCGTTTGTAAACCTTTTCGATCATTTCCGATATTCCCTCCAGCAAAACAGGCAAACCGGCCATTGGGGCGTATTGATGAAATGAATCGGAAGCATTTTTCTCTAATAAATGCACCAATTTTTCATCAACCGGAAAATTCGGAAACCCTTGTGAAAGGTTAATTGCATTGTGGTCCAGTGCCAATTTCGACATGGTAGAGAATATTGTTGTACCAACCTTGGGTAGTTTCGAAAGCATAAGTTATTTTTGTTTACTATGAATATCTCTCAAATATCAGGAGTGAAAGTACTTCTATTTTCTGCGTTTCTTTTTCTGTTGACCGGAATAACATTAACAAGCTGTAGTGAAAAAGACACCATTTGCGAATGTATTGAAATTGGTGATCAGCTGAACAAAAAAAGCAGCAAGGCACTTACTCATACTCCTTCGGAAACCGAAATTGCAGAAATTAAACGTCTTCGGAAAGAAAAGTCGAAAAAATGCGCCGAGTTTCAGAAAATGAGCGGGTCTGAAATGCTTGAACGTAAAGCGAGTTGTAATTAATGTAATTCTTAATGACCAAGTTCAAAGACCTCAACTTCAAACTGGCTGTTATAGACCAGTTGATGTACCGGAAGAAAATCCTTCTGCCGGTGTTTGACGTGAAGGAATTTGCCGGAAGAGAAAAGTGGCTGAAAATTGACCGGGAAAAACATCCTTCGAAAGCCTTACCGGGAGTTAAAAAATACTTTAGAGATCTGGAAATTCCTGCTGAATTATTGGCTCAAGTAGATATCATTGACCAAAATTACCACACAGCTTATCACCAGGTTACCCCGTTTTGGGATGGCGAAGGAGACGAATTCAATATCACATCTACGGAGGACCTGAAACTGGTTCCGAATCTGAAAGAGGCTATTTTGTTATACGACAGAGATCAAAAAATGGTCGCCGAGTTTCGCTCAAAAGGAATTGAAGCACGGTACTTATAACACTATTATAAGTGTCGCTATCAAAACAACCAGTCCTAAGATCAACGAAATTACTCCAAAGGCTTTTGCCTTGTATTTGCTCGGATGACTAACTGATCTTCCTATGCTAACAATTCCGAAAACAATTGCTACAATTCCTAAGGGTATACCGGCGATAAAAAGTCCGATAATACTTGCTACAAATCCGGCAATTCCGAATCCTTCCACCTTTCGTGTGTCTTGTTTTACTTCTGCTGCAGGAGCGGCTGTCTGGATAAGTTCTTCTTTTCCGCTCGAATACCGGATACTTTTAACGGATGATTTCTCTACAACATAAAGTGGTCCCGAACCGTCACAATTCTTGTATTTTATCTCAGAAATTCCGATTTCCTGAACAATTCCTAATTTTGTCTCACCGTTTTTCAACTTTAACGTGTCGCAAACAGGTTCTTCGTTGGCTTCAATTGTTAAGGGTTGTTCCGTTTCCACTGCAAGATCAGATTCAATAGTTGCGAGATCATTTTCGGGTTCAGAAATTTCAGAGTTCAGAACTTCTATGTTCTTTGAATCACCTTTTATTTCACGCTTCCATTCAACGGAATACCCTTTATTATAGAGTCGTTTCTCAACGCTGCAGGAAACTATGGAAATACTCAACATGAGCGCTGATAAGATAAAAATAGCTGCGGATTTCATTTAGGTGTATTCGTTTTTGACGCGAAATTAGAAAATCATTCGAAACAAGAGTTCAAGATTCGGAAGATAATTGTGTACAAGAAGGTAATTACCTTCACTTCTACCCATCATACAATCAATCAAATTTCGTATATTTGCACCTCAATTTTAGAGGAAAAACATGAGTGCATTTTCATCCCGTCATATCGGGCCAAACGCAGCTGAAAAAGCTGAAATGCTTGCTACAATTGGTGTTAAATCGGTAGCTGAATTAGTCGACAAAACCATCCCTTCTCACATTCGTTTAAACGGAGAGTTAAAAATCGATAACGCGTTAAGTGAGCAGGAGTACTTGCAGCACATTACTGCGTTGGGTGCACAGAACAAAGTTTTCAAGTCGTTTATTGGTTTAGGATACAACGAAACTATTGTTCCTTCTGTGATTTTACGTAACGTTCTGGAGAATCCGGGATGGTACACAGCATATACTCCTTACCAGGCTGAAATTTCTCAGGGTCGTTTAGAGGCTTTATTAAATTTCCAGACCATGGTTTTGGAATTGTCAGGAATGGAAATTGCAAACGCTTCCTTATTGGATGAAGGAACTGCTGCTTCTGAAGCAATGATCATGTTTTGGAATTCACGTTCACGCCAGGAGGTAAAAGATGGTGTAAATAAATTTTTCATTTCCGTGAATGCATTTCCTCAAACAAAGGACGTTGTTCTTGGTAGAGCAATCAATTTAGGAATTGAATTGGTAGAGGGTGATGAGACAACTTTCACAAATGACGGCACTTATTTCGGAGCGATTATTCAATATCCGGATGTTTACGGAAACATTACAGATGTCGCCGGATTTATCGGACGCAATAACGGATTGAAAACAGCAGTTGCTGCGGATATTTTGTCATTGGTTGTGTTGAAATCGCCGGGTTCGCTTGGAGCTGATGTGGTTTTCGGTTCTTCACAGCGTTTCGGGGTTCCAATGGGCTACGGCGGACCTCACGCGGCATTTTTCGCAACAAAAGAAGATTACAAACGCACGATTCCAGGCCGTATTATCGGTGTATCGAAAGATGCAGACGACAACATGGCTTTACGAATGGCTCTGCAAACACGCGAGCAGCACATTAAAAGAGATAAAGCAACATCCAATATTTGTACAGCACAGGCATTGTTAGCCGTTATGGCTTCTATGTACGCTGTTTACCACGGTCCGGATGGAATGAAGGAAATTGCGAACCATGTAAATGGTTTGGCTTCTGCAACAGCAAACGGATTGAAAGCAGCAGGAATTGAAGTTGGTTCAGATTCATTCTTCGATACCATTTGGGTAAAAGGAGTTGATACAGCGAAAATCAAAGCAGCTGCCGAGGCGAAAGAAATGAACTTTAGAATCATCAATTCTTCCGAATTGACAATCAGCTTTGGCGAACCACATACAATGGATGATGTTGCAGCGATCTTATCTATCTTCGGTATCTCGACTCCGCTCGATAACCGAAATGCTTCGACTGCTTCTTCAACGGCAATCGCAAATGCAGTTTTACGTTCAGACGCAGTTTTCACTCACGCAACATTCAACTCGTATCATTCGGAATCTAAAATGATGCGTTATTTGAAGCGTTTGGAGAATAAAGATCTTTCATTGGTTCACTCCATGATTCCATTGGGATCTTGTACCATGAAATTAAACGCGGCTTCTGAGTTAATTCCGATTACGAATCCTCAGTTTGCGAATATGCACCCGTTTGCCCCGATTGAACAGGCAGCAGGTTATCACGCGATGTTCCGTGAATTGGAAAAAGATTTGTGTGAATCAACAGGATTTGCAGCTATGTCTTTGCAACCAAATTCAGGTGCACAGGGTGAATATGCAGGTTTGATGGTGATCAAAGCATACCATGAAAGCCGTGGCGACAAACAACGCAAAAAAATGATCATTCCTTCATCGGCACACGGAACAAACCCGGCTTCTGCAGTTATGGCAGGAATGGAAGTAGTTGTTACTGGTTGCGACGAAAACGGAAACATCAACATAGAAGAATTAAAAGCTGTGGCTAACCAAATCGGGAACGAATTGGCCGGTTTGATGGTAACCTACCCGTCTACTCATGGAGTTTACGAAGAAGGGATCCGCGAAATTACAGCGATCATCCACGAAAACGGCGGCCAGGTTTATATGGACGGTGCGAATATGAACGCACAAGTTGGATTAACAAATCCGGGAAACATTGGGGCCGACGTTTGTCACCTGAACTTACACAAAACATTTGCAATTCCTCACGGAGGTGGTGGGCCAGGAATGGGACCAATCGGAGTTGCAGCGCATTTAGCTCCTTTCTTGCCAAGTAATCCGGTTATTGCAGCAGGAGGAAGCACACCAATTCATGCAGTTTCTGCAGCACCTTACGGAAGCGCCCTGATCTTATTGATCTCATACGGATACATCAAAATGCTGGGAGCGAAAGGTTTGAGAGAATCTACCGAAGCAGCTATTTTGAATGCAAACTACATTGCGGCAAAACTGAAAGGTCATTACGACGTATTGTACACCGGTAAAAACGGAACTGTAGCTCACGAGATGATCTTGGATTGTCGTGATTTCAAGAAAACTGCCGACGTTGAAGTTGCAGATATGGCAAAACGTTTGATCGACTTCAATTTCCACGCACCAACGGTTTCATTCCCGGTAGCAGGAACGTTGATGGTTGAACCAACAGAATCAGAAGACAAAGAAGAACTAGACCGTTTCATTGAGGCAATGATCAAAATCCGTCAGGAAATTGCCGACATCGAAAGCGGAAAAGCCGACAAAGAAAATAACTTGTTGAAGAACGCTCCGCACACTGCAGATTGTATCATCAACCAGGAATGGAATTACCCATACTCGCCGCAGGAAGCCGCTTACCCGGTTGCTTATTTGAAAGAGTGGAAATACTGGGTTCCGGTTCGCAGAGTAGACAACGCCTACGGAGACAGAAACTTGGTTTGTTCTTGTCCGAGTGTAGAGAGTTATATGCATGTGGAGGCGTAGTTTCTGCATCTCGACTCCGCTCGATGACCGAAACTAAATCGGCTGTAGAAATAAATATTGGAAATCCGCTTGGTGAAAACCGGGCGGTTTTTTTTGTTTCTTACCACTAGTAATCATCATCGTCCTCATTCAAGAAATCCAGTTCATCATCACTTTGTTCGTAGTCGGGTGAAATTCCGGGCGGATTAAATAATCCCCACGAGTCAGTAATGAAGTGCTGCCGGTTAAATCCCGCTACCCATTCTATAAACAGCAGGCGAAACTCTTCTATTTGATCACGAATAATGTGATAGTACTCTATTTCCTTAAAACCGTGCATTTCCAAGCTATGAAACGAAACGAGTAAATCACGCGCTGCTTTCCGGATGAATGCGGCATTTTCCATTTTCAGATCATACAGTTTTACCGCATGTGAACCTGCCAGTTTTGCCTGTATAATCATTGCGCTCTCCATGAGTAGCTCTTTCTGAATTATCAGCAGTTCATCGTCCTCCGGGAACAGAGCAGTTATGTTCTTCAATGTTTCAAAAATTTCCTCCGACTTCCGGAAAATTGGAGTTTGCTCGTATCGACTCATCATTTGCTTTTTTGTACACTCAAAATAAAGAATTTTGAAATAAGCTTAACAATTATTTTTGGTGTTATCCTTTCTCTTCTCAGACATAAATACATCCCTATTGTTTACCCAGTTCAAAAGAATGCCTGATATCTCTAACAATTCTGCCCATAACCTGATTCTTATCACTTTTCAGCGCTTCTCCCCACAAACCTGTTTACCTTTGTTGAATCCAAACATTACAGGATGAACATATTTATTCTCTTAGCATGTTTTCACGCTTTACAAAGATTCAACTCGTCCTTTTTTCACTATTCTTCGGAACAATGGTTCACGGACAGATCAGCCTCATCAAAAACATAGACCCGAATACGTGGGTTTCAAATGCCTCTTACCCTAAATTTCTTATTCCGTACAACAATTATGTGCTTTTTGCTGCCATAGATAAGCCACACGGAGAAGAATTATGGCGGACCGACGGAACTCCGGCCGGAACAATTCTCATTAACGACATCAATCCGGGTGAACTCGGAAGTTCCATTTTCTCGCCTGTTGAACTGAACGGATTGGTTTATTTTTTGGCAAAAGGAGAAGGTGACAAAACGGGGTTGTACAAAACCGACGGAACACCAACAGGAACTGTCTTTTTAAAACAATTTTACGACTATGATTACGATGCGGATTATACGAATCCTGAAAGCTACATTTTGAATGTAAACGGTACACTTTACTTCTCAGCCTCCAATGGAACAACCGGTCCGGAGCTCTGGAAAAGTGATGGAACTGAAGCTGGAACCGTATTGGTAAAAGATATTAATCCGGGGTTTTTCGGGAGTTCAATCCGAAATATTACCAACGTGAACGGACAGCTTTTCTTCGTGGCATACGACGGTGGCGTTCATGGGAACGAACTGTGGACAAGCGACGGGACTACAGCGGGTACACAAGTGCTCGACCTCACTCCCGGATCTACTCAAAGTAGTATTACCAATCTCGTTTCTTTTCAGGGAAATCTGTTCTTTGGAAAAGGTTCGGTATCCGGAACAAATGATCTTTGGAAATCTGACGGGACCTTAGCCGGGACCATACTGGTAAGTGCAGATGCGAACATTGCTTCAGGCAGCACACAACTTGTTTTTAACGGACATCTCTACTTTTGTGGTGGGCCCATCAACAACCAGGAACTTTGGCGATCCGACGGAACCACCATCGGGACTGTGGAATACGCAGCCATTTCTGCAGCCAACAGCAGTGAACCAACGGATTTTACAATCTATAATAATGAGCTTTATTTTAGCGCGTCGAATACCAATCGCGCACTTTGGAAAACAGACGGAATTTCCGGGGCACTATCTGTTCAGAACGTAACCGGAGGTTTAGACCCAAAAAACTTATCGGTTGCTAACGGCATACTCTATTTCCAGGGAAGAGAAAATCTGGTTGGAAGAGAATTGTGGAAATCGGACGGAACTACTGCCGGAACTGTACGTGTAAAAGATATGTCGGCCAACAACGGAGATCCCATTTTGATTACTCCTGTAAATGCAACGGACGTTGTATTTCAGGGCGGAAATGTTGCCGGAAATATTGAAATCTGGAAAAGTGACGGAACATTTGCGGGAACAAGCATGCTGCGGGATATCTATTCCATGCAATCGTCAAGTACCATTGCAGAAGCAGTTTCGCTGAACAACCAGCTTTACTTCGGACCAAATTGTGAATGGATGGAAAGTGAATTCTGGCAAACCGACGGAACAACAGCCGGTACAATTGTCACCAAAAACATCTGTACTCCCGTCAACTGTAGTGGCGGACCATTAAGCTTATACAAAATCAATAATGAGGTTTTATTTTCAGGTTACGACAACACCAACGGAAGAGAATTGTGGAAATCAAACGGCACAAATGCCGGAACACAATTGGTGAAAAACCTCTATGCCGGAACCACTGGCTCCGATCCTCATGCTTTCATCCCATTTAACGGTTTTCACTTGTTTTTTGCCGAAAACAAAGCCATTTGTAAAACAGACGGAACAACTGCGGGTACAAGCATTGTAAAAAGCGGATTCAACAATCTTTACGACACCTTTGTGACATTGAACGGTGAAGCATATTTTTTGGCGAAAGCATCATCCAACACTCAGAACGCATTGTGGAAAACCGACGGAACAACCGCAGGAACCGTGGTAGTGAAAACCTTTACGAACGGAGAAGTATACAACCTCTATACTTTGAATGGAATGCTCTACATGGAAAGTTTCTTCTCCGGATCAGGATCACAATTATGGATAAGCGATGGAACTACAGCCGGAACAGTTGTTTTGATGGATTTAGATCCTGCTCTTAATTCATCCTACAGCATTCTTAAAAACAAGATTTTCTATGAGGGAAAAATCTATTTCGTTTTAAAAACACCAACCATCGGCTCTGAACTTTGGGTTTCAGACGGAACTGTTGCCGGAACTCATGTGTTGCATGAAATCAAACCGGGAATTCTGGGAAGCGACGTAAAAGAATTGACTGTTTTCAAAGAGAAATTATTCTTCTCGGCTGATGACGGAATAAATGGTTCTGAACTTTGGGTTTCTGACGGAACAGAGTTGGGTACAGCGTTGTTTAAAGACCTCTATCCGGGAGTTCAATCCGGAGCACCGCTAAACCTGAAAGTGATTAATGAAAAACTTTACTTCGCGGCGAACGATGGTGTTGTCGGACACGAACTTTGGGTTTCCGACGGGACAGTTTGTGGTACGTATCTCATTGGTGACGGAAACCCCGGAAACATGGGTTCTTTTCCAAAAGCAGTTGGTTCAGTCAACAATCAGGTCATTCTTCAGCTTTATCATTACGACTTCGGCTCGGAAATCTGGAAATACACAGATAATTCTATTCAATACGATACTGCCTGCTACAGTTATACCTGGAGTTCAAATAACCAAACATATACTGCGTCAGGAATTTATTATGATACGCTGACATCTTCTATGGGCTGTGATTCCATTCTAACATTGAATTTAACCATCGCCGCCAATTCCAATGTAACAGACGTTCAATCAGCCTGTGGTTCTTATACCTGGATAAACGGTGTTACTTACACAAGTTCAACAACTATTCCAACCCACACATTGCAGAATATTTACGGCTGTGATTCGATTGTCAACCTGCATCTGACTATCACAACATCCACAACAGGAATCGACACGCAAACAGCTTGCGGTTCATTCGCCTGGATTAACGGAATAACTTACACCGCTTCTACAAACACACCAACTTACACCCTCCAAAATGGCAATGGATGCGATTCCATCGTAACATTAAATCTCACCATCGTTGCAGCAAACGGAACAGATGTTCAAACCGCTTGTGATGCTTTTACCTGGATTGACGGAATCACCTATACAACATCAACAAATACGCCAACCTATACTTTTCCAAACATCAATGGCTGCGATTCAGTTGTTACGTTAGATTTGACCATTCTTTCCACTACGGGAATTGATTACCAAAGTGCCTGTAATGCATACACCTGGATTAACGGGGTAACTTACACCAGTTCCACCAACTTGCCAACAGTGGTTGTACCAAACGCTGCAGGCTGTGATTCAACAATTACATTGAATCTAACGATTTATGAAACGTCAGGAATCGATACCCAATTTGCCTGTGATGCATTTACATGGATCAACGGTATTACCTACACCAGTTCTACGAATACACCAACCATGGTTTTGCAGAATGCGCTTGGCTGCGATTCAACTGTTACACTGCACCTGACCATTGGCAATACAACATCAATAGCCGAAGTTGCAGCCTGTGGTTCATATACCTGGATCGATGGTGTCACATACACTAGTTCCACCAACGCCCCTACGTTCACCACGCAAAACTCTATCGGTTGCGACTCGATTATCACGCTGAATCTTACTATCAATCCGATTCCGGTTGTAAGTGCTAACGACAACGGAGATGCAACCATTACTGCCAGCGGTACAGGTTCGTTCCAGTGGATAGACTGCAGCAATAACGCCGAAATTATGGGTGCCAATTCGGCAACTTTCGCTCCGGTAATAAACGGTACATACGCGGTAATCGTTAACAACGGCGGCTGCAGTGACACATCAAATTGTGTTACGATAGACAATGTAAATGTGAACGAATTAAACACGCTGCATTTGATTGTCTACCCCAACCCAACCAATGATCTGGTAACTATTTCATTTGAAGAGAACAACGCTCGTTACACCATTTACGATGCACAAGGCAAACTCATTCAAACTTCAATCATTCAATCGGGCGAAACGGTTTCTCTGAGAGATGTGCAAACGGGCGTTTACTTTTTTGAGTTGACAACTGAGGATGGGAGAACCGTAAAACGTGTCGTAAAGAATTAGATTCAACTTATATGTTTATTGAAATCCGTCTGGTGAAAACCGGGCGGATTTTTTTTTGCTTCATGGTCGTACTGATATGTTAAATTTAGTTTGAAGTATTGTTTCACTAAAATTTTCATTACTTTCGCTTAACTAACAACAAACACTTATTCTACTATGGCCTTTAAGCACCTACCCCGAAGTAAGGGAATTGCAATACTAACGCTCTTGCTTATTGCGTTTTGTTCCTTAACCGGATTTTCGCAAGCAGAAAACAACGGAATTACCGTACGCATTAACCACAAACTGCTTGAATTCTCTCAAATTGATGACTTTGAACTTACAGACGGATCGTTGTCTGATTTTCTTTCAGCCGAAGGAAAAGAATTACTGAACGATCCGAAGTTCTCGACATTGAGCGCAATGAAATTCACCAAAGTGTTCGGGAACCTGAGAACCAGCGATTCCATTTCCATTTCACGCACCGGCGACACCGTTTACATTCCTCCCTTCTGGGCAACATTCAACGTAAAACCGAATGCAGCAGGTTATTCCAAAACCATTGATTATTTAAAGAGCTGTTACCCGCTGGTTATTTATGCGCATCCGAATTATCCGGGAGAGTTTTTGAGTGTGCCGGATGATACTCTGTTTTCATTGCAGCAATCGCTCTACTCTACCACTTATCCGGATGGACACATTAATGTTCCCGGAGCATGGGATGAGGAAACCGGTAAAAAATTCATTAAAGTTGGTGTTTTTGATTCGGGAATAGATACCACTCATGTTGATTTGAAAACACAAGTACTAACCGGGCGGGGTTACAATTTCAATATAGATACCGAATTATCCAGCTGGGGAACAGATGTGCGTGGTTTACACGGACATGGAACACCCGTTGCCGGAATTATCGGAGCAAAAAGAAACAATACTACAGGTGTTGCCGGAATTGCGGGCGGTGATGGTTCAGATACTTCAGGTGTAAGTTTGATAGATTTCAGAACAACTCCATCTTTTAACGGAGAAGTTATTTCGAGAGCAGTTGTGGATGCCGCCCGTTCGGTTGGAACTTATTATGATTGGAGTGGAGCAGATCCGTTCCCAGTCAATGACGAATATTATTGGTCTCACGCGGCGGGTTTCGGAATTCA
>CAMLIF010000090.1 GCA_946479985.1 uncultured Flavobacteriales bacterium | reverse complement strand
TCGATAATTCGATAATTCGATAATTCGATAATTCGATATATTACGAAAACTCTCCCGTTTACGGTACTTACAGACGATATTTTCAATCCCAGACCCAAAACTACCAATCGACAAAAAAGCTTAAAACAACTCTTCTTTCCAAAACTTTCATCCAATTTCCCCGATTACCTTCCCTACTCTTATTATCTTTGCCGCAGACAAGCGTTATGAGGTTTCAACCCATCAAACAATTCAATACAATTCTGCATCAGGAATATCTTGAGCCGACATTGAGCTGGTCAATACGGGTTGTTTTAGCGTTAAATGTCCCGCTCATCGTCCTCCCCATTTTCTACGGATTAAAAATTGAAATTATCTGGGCTGCGTTTGCCGCGTATATGCTCACATTGGTCGATTACCGCGGTCCGCATTACCGGAAAATGCTCATTCAATTCGTTGAAGCAACGCTTATTTGTGTTGCAGGATTCATTGGATTAATGGTTGGTGATTCAGTAGTTCTTTCCGTGATCTGCATGGCAATTATCGGAATGTTTGCCGCATTGATCAGAAACTGGAGTAATTACGGATCATCCATTGGAGTTGGAGTTGGGTTCTTTTATCTTTTCGGGCTAACAACTCCGTGCAGTTTTGAAAAATCGTTCGAATACCTGCAGTTTTTGTGGATTGGTTCTGGCTGGGCGATTTTCATTATTTTCTGTTCGTTTCCTTTTTCTGCCGCCAATCCGTTACGCCGGTCCATTTCACAGATATGGAAAACCAATACCGATTATCTTGACAGTTTAGTAGCGCATTTCACGGAAGAGCAGCAGCATACCGATTCTATTGAGCTTACAAGCAAAGAACTTGCAATCAGAAAAGCAATTGATCAGTCTATCGAAAGTTTTGCAAGAAGGTCGAATACTCAAAAACTTTCCGCGGTCCATTACGATCAAATGATGGAAATTCGAAAAGCCTCTGCCCTATTTGGGGGCACACTGAAAGTCATGCATCATGAAATTGCTATTCTACAATCGTGTGGTGCATCTACCAAACGCTTTTCAGTTGTTTACAAAACCATCTCGGCACTTTCACAGGTTTCGGCACGAATTTCCATTCTGATTTTCACGCTGCGTCCCGATGATCTGACAATTGTAAAATCACGTTTACAGCGTTATCATGTAGCAATAGCGATCCTGGAAGAAACCATTAACGAGAATACATTCAGCGAAGCCGAAAGAACTGCACTGATCCAATTACTGGGAATTTTCAAAAAGGCTGAAGTTTTGCTGCTGGAGAATTTAAAGCTGATCGAAGAAAAACTGAATTTCTCCAAGAGCGATTACCTGGAAAACTACAAACTATCGTTTAACCAATTCATTCTTGGGCTGAAGCCCAAACTGCTGATGGAATATATAGGCGACATTTTCAATGCCAACTCCCAGCAATTTAATTATGCACTCCGTGTTGCAATGGGAATGGCGTTTTCGGTTTTCCTGTTTAAGTTTTTCGACATCAATCATGGGCATTGGATTGCGCTGACAATGTTGATTGTGATCCAACCGTATTACGGAGCCACGAGAAAGAAAGGTGTTGAACGGATCATTGGAACAATAACCGGAATTTTGGTTGGTGGTGCTATAATGCTCCTTCCCATCCCAATGCATTATTTCACCTATCTCCTGGTATTTATCTCGTTTTTCGTTGCATACTATATCCGAAACAATTACAAAATCGGTGTTTTCTTCGTTACGATCATGATGGTGATTATGATGCAGCTTTCACAACAGGCATCCTGGGACCTGATCTGGTGGCGGATTCTTTCAACGTGTATCGGTGCCCTTCTGGCTTTGGGAATAAGTTTTGCATTCTGGCCAATTTGGGAAGACAAACGCTTTCCGCATCTGCAAAAGAAAGCCCTACTGCTAAACGGGCAGTTTTTCCAGCAAATTATTGAGCAGCGCAATATCAGTTCTTCACTGGCAACCTGGTATAAACAGCGAAGAGTGACCGAAGCAGCGAACAACGATCTCTTTGCATGTGTGCAGCGCATGTACGAGGAACCGAAATCGATAAGAAAGAATGTTGACACTTCTTTTGCGCAGGTTGGGGCAACAATTCGTTTAACCAGAGAGATCACCTCATTAGGATTTACATTTCAAACAACCGACACAACAGGAATTGAAACAGAATTGCAGGAAATTGCGCATTTAATATCCGGAATTGCTGCTGATCTGGCTTCAGAGAACATTGAAAGCGCATCCATACAGATGCATGAACTGAAACGCGTGATGAAAAACGAAAAGCTGAAGCAAACGGACGGGCTGAAAACCATCAAGGTAGAATTAGAAAAGATTGTGTTTGAGTTCGAGACGATAAGAGCACTGAAGGAAGGCTAATTCCTTTCGTTTAAAGAGAGCCTTTCCACTTATACAAAACAGCTCTCCCAGGAGTTCAAATCACATTTTTATTAGTTTAACACCTTCTACATACCACAAGATTAGAGATACTCTGTAGAAACCATTCGCTTTATTTAAATGCTACAAGTTTGATTTTATTTCCACGAATCATGATCACTCCGTTTAGATCCCTTCTTCTAATTGGAAAAACATTCGAATTATGTTTTAAATCTCGCAGTTCTCCGTGCCAGGAGACCTTGTTAATTAGTGTGTCTATTATTTTCAATTTTTTATTCGTGATGTAACTTAAATAAGTATTTCGGTCATCTGAATAAATGTGATAAATATGATTCTTATATGAAAAGGCGCCAAGTACATGAATATCCATCGTATCTAACAAAGTTTCATATCCCTTATCATATCCAACCGGATGTTTTATCTCATTGTCTTTAGAGTCTTCGGGGTAAATGTCATACCAACCACAATCAACAAGTTGGCTTTTATTTTTTATTTCGAATAGTTTTCGTGGATTATCAATTTTGATTATTGTAGCAAAACCAGAAGCATGAGGTAATGATGAAGTGACATAAAATGAACCGTTCAATTTCTGAATACTATTTAGACATGTTGCCCTACAACTATATGTTTTGCCTGTTTTTTTGTCCCTAAAATAAATGGCTCCACCAAATTCACCCCGACAACAAGAGCTAACAATGAAATCATTGTCCTCATAGATTGGATAATTTAATTCAATGCTTTGGTAATTCTTTTTCGTCTCATAACCCGATTCGACAAATATCCACTTGTCTTTATTCCAGTACATTTTGGAATAACCTCGCCAACCCCCAACAATTCCATACAATGTGTCTCCTGAGGTCCAAATAGCACTAAACCACTGATTTTTTTCTTGATTTAATCGTTTACTCTTTATCCGGTTTAATGTAAAATCCTGATTCAGAACTCCAATAGTGAATGCCGTATCACGATAACTGTCGAAACGACAGATATAACCATTTTCATATTTAATCAAGTCGCGAACTTGATAAGGCATTTCAACTTCCAATTTTTCTATTTCAAATTTTTCAGGAATGAATAACTCTTCCTTCTCAGAACATGACAGAAGAACAAAGAATAGGAATGTGAAGTACTTCATTAACTTTATCAAGCTTTTTTCAGAGTTTCATTAATTAGATTCGAGTGTCTTCAAAAAATCAGTAATCGCTTTATAAACTTTTGCTAACTCCTCATCAGTAGTACAATAAGGCGGATTGATGTAAATCACATTTCCCAGCGGACGAATTAAACAACCCTGCTCTAAGAAGAAGTTGTAGGCTTTATCGCGAATAGACGAAAAATAATAGTTCCCTTCACCTGTTTCAATTTCAAAACGCAGAATAGTTCCGCAAACCGCGGCGTTTTTAACGAGGCTGTTTTTGACTAGTTCCTTTTTGAATTCAACTTGTAAATGTTCTATACGTTCAATGTTTTCCCAGGTGTAATGCTCTTCGAAGATATCCAAACTAGCATTAGCCGCGGCACAAGCTAAAGCAGAACCGGTAAACGAATGTCCGTGCAGCAAAGCTTTATTTGTTTCGGGATGAAGGAATGCTTCGTAAATTTCAGTTGTGGCAACCGTAAGTCCAAGTGGCATAACTCCACCCGTCAATCCTTTCGATAAACAAATAATATCAGGCGTATTCCAGCAATGATTCATAGCAAACAGTTTCCCGGTTCTTCCCCAGGCTGTCATTACTTCATCGAAAATAACCAGTGCTTCGTATTTATGAGCCAGAGCGACCAACTCATCCAGGAAAGATGCTTCGTATATCCGCATTCCGGCTGAACCCTGGATAATAGGCTCAACAATCAAACAGGCAATTTCTCCCGTTTTCAAAAGCGTTTCCGCATCTTTCAATATGGAAACGTGATTGTCGCCATTCGGGAAGTGCAAAAAGTCGACATCGAAGAATAAATGCTCGAAGGGCTGATTGAAAACTCCTCTTTGTCCGATAGACATTGCTCCAAACGTATCGCCATGATAAGCACCATCCAGGGCCAGGACTTTTCGTTTGGGCTGTTTTTTATTAAACCAATATTGAAAGCACATTTTCAACGCCACTTCAACCGCGGTAGAACCGTCATCCGAAAAGAAAACCTTCGATAATTGTTCGGGCAAAATGGTACTGATGCGTTCTGCCAGTTTAATAGCCTGCGGATGTGTCGCTCCGGCAAATATCACATGGTCCAGTTCGGAAAACTGGGCAGAGATTGCATTTCCGATGTGTTCGTTCCCGTGCCCGTGAACATTTACCCACCAGGAGGAATTTGCATCAATATATTCTTTCCCGTTACTATCGAATAACGTGGCATTTTTTGCTTTTACAATATGCAACGGTTCAGGGGAAGTCAGCATCTGGGTAAACGGATGCCAAACATACTTTTTATCGGTATTTAATGCTGTTGTTCGTTCCATAATTGTGCTGCCTGAGCTATGGTTTCTTTAGAAAATGTTTCCATTTCCGGAATATATGTAATCTTCAGCGAAGGAAAATACGCTTTATAAATTCGCTCGGTAGATTCTACCCGGTTTCCGTTAACGATCAATCCCGCCACTTCAATTTCGCGCTGAAAAAGAGTACTCAACGTGAGTAAAGTATGGTTGATACTTCCGAGGTAATGTTTCGTTACAACAAAAACGGGCAGATGCCAGAACTGAAATAAATCTACAAAACAAGATCCTTCTTCGTTCAATGGAACCATCACTCCACCGGCTCCTTCAATGATTGTTGTTTTTTGAAACTCCGGCAGTTCAAAATCATCTTCGTGCAGTGTAATTCCGTCGATGCGAGCGGCTTCATGCGGGGAAAGCGGCTGGGAAAGCAACCAGCGTTCCGGAATGATCGTAGAGTTCGAAGTGTGTTCTTTCACGAAATCGCTGTCTAAAGCATGCAGATCACCGGCCTGGATAGGTTTCCAGAAATCGGCCTGAAGCGCTTCGCACAACACCGCACTGCAAACCGTTTTACCGATTCCGGTCCCAATTCCAGTTACTACGAAGGCTTTCATCTGATTACGAACGAAGTTCCGCCCCCAATTCCTTCTCTAATCCAACGCGGATGCTTTCCATCACGCGATCCACCTGCTCATCTTTCAATGTTTGTTCTGCATCCTGGAATGTGAACGAAACTGCGTATGATTTCTTTCCTTCCGGCAAATTCTTTCCTTCGTATACATCAAATAGATTCACACGCTGAAGGATTTTCTTGTCGGTTTTCTGTGCGATTTGAGCTATTTGGGCAAATCGTACTTCGGTATTCAGTAGCAACGAGAAATCACGACGAACTTCAAAAGTCTTCGGTAATTCCTTGTATTGTGTTTTCGAAAGTTTTAATGAATCCAGAATCGCATCCCAGTTCAGGTCAGCAACAAAAACGTCGTTCTTTATTCCGAATTGTTTTTTGGTTTTTGCGTTGATCCAGCCCATTTCTCCAACTAGTGTTTTCAAAACGGTCAGCGATTGTCCGTCGGCTAACAAACTGTTTTCAGAAAGTGCACCTTCATTCAGCAAAGAACTTAATCCTAAACGCTCAAATACGTTCTTTACAATTCCTTTCAATGTGAAATAAGTAGAAGCTTCTTGTTTTCCCGACCAGTTTTCGGCTTGCTTTGCGCCAGTCATAATCATTGTGAGACGTTTGTTCTCCAAATACTCACCATTCACCAGCTGGTATGTTTTACCAAATTCGAAGAAACGCAAATCAGGCCGCTGACGATTTTGGTTATGCGCCACTGATTCTAAAGCCTGGAAGATCAACGTCTGGCGCATTACTGCCAAATCCTGGCTAAGCGGATTCAACAATTGTACATCGTTTTCAGAACTTAGTGCCGAACCGCCCAGTTTTTCAGTATAAGCGGGTGATGTAAGCGAATTGTTCATGATCTCAACGAATCCTAATCCAGCTAAGTTCTCTGATAAATTCACTCCTAAACGCTCAATATCCGGTTTCGGAGCAATAACAAGCGAAGTATTCATTTTTTCCGGAAAAGGAATGGAGTTGAAACCAATAATTCTCAGAATTTCCTCAATCACATCAATCTCGCGATCAACATCGACTCTGTAATTCGGAACTGAAACCGTTAATTCTTCACTGGTTTCGTTCAGAACTTCAAAATCAAGCGACAACAAAATATTTTTGATTTTAGAAGGCTCTATTGTATGTCCAAGAATTGAAGCACATCTTGCATAACGCAAAATAACTGTTCTTTTTTCAATTGGATTAGGATACAGGTCTGTAATTTCAGAAGCGCGGTTTCCTCCGGCAACTTCAACGATTAATTGAGCTGCACGCTGCAATGCATAAGGAACCAGATCAACATCCACTCCACGTTCAAAACGGAAACTGGAATCAGTTGACAAAGTATGGCGTTTTGCCGTTTTTCGAACTGAAACCGGGTTGAAATAAGCTGCTTCGAGGAAAACTGTTGTTGTAGTATCCGAAATTCCTGAATCCTGCCCGCCAAAAACCCCCGCAATGCACATGGCCTCGTTCGAATTAGCAATTACAAGATCTTCAGCATCCAAAGTTCGTTCAACACCGTCGAGTGTAATCATCTTCTCGCCTGCTTTGGCGGTACGAACAATTAATTTATCGCCAACTTTCTTTGCATCGAAAGCGTGAAGCGGAGTCCCAAGATCACGCATGACGTAATTGGTAACGTCTACTATGTTGTTAATCGGCGAAAGTCCAACTGCACGTAATCTTTTTTGCAGCCAGGCCGGTGAAGCTTTCACTGTTACGTTTTCTAGCGTCAATCCCATATAACGGGGACATTTTTCTGTATTTTCAACCGTAACATCAATCTTCAGATCGCCTGCTTTTGCAGGAAGTTCAACCGGTTTCAGGGATAAGTGTTCGCTTCTTCCATGATGACAGGTATCGAAAGCCAAAATATCACGCGCAACGCCAATGTGGCCCATCGCGTCAGCGCGGTTCGGTGTTAAACCAATTTCTATCTGAATATCATTTTCGAGTTCAAGGAACTTTGCTGCAGGAGTTCCAACAACAGCGCCCGGATCTAAAACCAGGATTCCGTCGTGGCTATGTCCCAATCCTAATTCGTCTTCGGCACACAACATTCCGTGTGATTCAACATCACGAATCTTGGATACTTTGATTTTCAACGGTTCATCGGGTGATGGATAAAGTGTAGAACCAACCGTTGCTAATAATACCTTTTGTCCTGCAGCAACATTCGGTGCTCCGCAAACAACCTGAACGGTTTCTATTCCGGTATTTACCTGTGTAACTTTTAAACGGTCTGCATTCGGATGTGGTTCACACGACAACACTTCAGCAACTATAACGCCTTCTAATCCGCCTTTTACAGCTTCAAGTGTTTCAAATCCCTCAACTTCAAGTCCTGTATCTGTTAACAACACCTCCAATTCTTCAGGAGTTTTGGCTTGCGGTAAATATTCATTCAACCAGTTGTAAGAAATCTTCATAATTCGATATAATTGCGAGCAAAAATAAGCATTTGCATCTTCGAAATTGCCACGAATGCACGAATTTTAGATCAACACCACCTGATATATTGACATCCGCCAGGGCGGACACGAATTGAATCAATATATTAAATGTACTACCGGTAAAATAATAAACAACCATTTTCAGTTAAATCTTGAGATCACAATTTGTGATATCAAGTTGTAGCTGGTTGTTTAAACATTTACTTATTGTTCCCATATCCAATTTTCCTTCGAACGGTTTCCTGTTTATCCATATATTGAATCAAGTATTCCTGAACCATATCCAAACGTTCATCCTGACTATTCATCCTGGTGCGAAGCAAATGTAGTTCATGCAGGAAATCTTTATTTGAAAGAATTTCATTTCTAATAGAAATAAACAAGCGCATAATTTGCTGACTAACCTTAATTGCAATAGAACTGTTCAAGACACTTGATAACATCAAAACTCCATGTTCGGTAAACGCCAGTGGCAAACTGCGTCTTCCACCCCAACCAGTTTCAGTTTGTTTTAAATCAGAAAATTCTTCGTCCGTTAGCTGGAACATAAAATCAACCGGAAAACGATTCGAATTTCGTTTCACTGCCTGATTGAGAACCCTTGTCTCAACTTCATAAAAGTTTGCTAAATCACTATCGAGCATTACTTTTTGCCATCGAATCTGATAAATGCTTTTTAGAATCAGTTCGTCGGGAACCAGAAATACATCATCCATCTTTTTTAGTAGTTATTCTTGACATCACAATTTGTGATCTCAAGGGTAATTATTTTGATTTCTTAACTGAATATAACAAATTATTCTTGATTTTCAATGGTATATGTAACATTAAAAAGTGAAGTTTTCAGTATTTTCACAGCATGAAACAACTACTAAGGGCATTTCTTCTTTTTCTTTGTTTAGCCATCAATCAGGTTGTTTTTAGTCAGGAAAACGTGACATTAAGCGGAACAATTGTGGAAGAAGAGACAGGTGAAACTCAGATTGGCGCAAGCATTTATATTCTTGAATTAAAGAAAGGTGCTGTTTCAAACGAATACGGATTTTATTCTGTCACTGTTCCGGCCGGTGAATACAACATTATTTTCCGTTCAGCCGATTTCCCATCGGATACCGTCCATCTTCTGTTGAGCTCTGATCTGGTTTATGATCATGGCTTTAAACAATCGAAGCACATGCTCGAAGATGTGGTGATTGATGGCAGGATGAATGAAAACGTCAATTCAACGAAAATCGGACAGATCGAACTAGATATTAAACTGGTAAAAAAACTTCCGGCCTTTCTGGGCGAAGTAGATGTGATCAAAACACTGCAGCTGCTTCCCGGTGTTTCTTCGGTAAGTGAAGGCGGACAGGGATTCTACGTACGTGGTGGTTCACCGGACCAAAACCTGGTACTTCTCGACAATACGCAGGTATACAACGCTTCTCACTTATTCGGGTTCTTTTCCGTATTTAACTCAGATGCAATCAAAAATGTCAATTTAATAAAAGGAGGAATGCCAGCAACTTATGGCGGGAGGCTTTCATCTGTACTTGAGGTAAACACCAACAATGGGAATCAAAATAAAATAACGGTAACCGGTGGTTTAGGTTTGATCTCATCCCGATTAACAGTTGAAGGCCCATTGCTCAAAAAACGGGGATCATTCATTGTTTCCGCTCGCAGGACGTATATTGATCTGTTCATGAAAATGCTGATCAAAGATTCATCTCCTTTCAAGGGAACATCTTATTATTTCTATGACTTCAATGCAAAATTTCATTACAAACTCGGGAAGAAAGACGACATTTACCTAAGCGGTTATTACGGAAAAGATCTTTTCGTTTTCGGAAATAAAGAGGACGACTTTAATGTGAAAATGCCCTGGGGAAATGGAATTGCCGCTTTGAAGTGGAACCATCAGTTCTCAAATAAGCTAATCATGAGCACAACAGCTTCTGTAACCGACTACCTGTTCAGTTTTGGTTCGGAACAGGAAGATTTTTTATTCGAATTGAAGTCGGGTATCAGGGACCTGAACGGAAAAGTGAACTTCAGTTATTTCCCTGAAGGAAGACACAGCCTGAAATGGGGGGCCGATTACTGTTTTCACACCTTCACACCTACCAGTGTCAGTGCAAAACAGGAAGATGTTGTATTTGACACGGGGCTTGCGCAGAAACTCTATAGCCATGAATCTGCGGTTTACTTCCAGGACGAGTTTGATCTGAACGAAAAGATCCGTATCAATGCCGGATTACGTTATACAGCTTATCAATTCGTTGGACCCTTTACCCGTTACGTAAAAAACGTTCCCGGAAATCCGGATAGTACGGTTACTTATTCGTCTAACGACATTATTGCGTTTTACCAGGGACTGGAACCACGGATCTCAGCCCGTATACTTACAGGAAAATACAGCAGTATCAAAGCAGGATACATGTACAATAATCAATTTGTGCACTTAACCAGTTTGAGCGCCGTTTCACTTCCTACTGATATTTGGTATCCATCAACGGATCTTGCAAAACCGCAAAAAGGCTACCAGGCATCACTTGGTTATTTCAAAAATCTGGCAAGCGGAAAATGGGAAGGTTCGGTTGAATTGTATTACAAACACATGAAGAATATTGTTGAGTTCAAACAAGGAGCTCTTCCAACAGACAACGTAAACGACAATACAGACAATCTGCTTGTATATGGAGCAGGCTGGAGTTACGGTGCAGAATTTTTCGTTAAACGCAAAGTTGGCAAGTTAACTGGGTGGATAGGTTACACCTGGTCGAAAACAATGCGTTATTTTCGTGATATCCAGGTTACACCTTATCCTGCCAAATACGACCGACGGCATGACCTGACTGTCGTTGGGATATATGAACTAACCGATCGCTGGACATTTAGCTGGTCATTTATTTTTGCAACGGGTAATACATTAACCCTCCCGAACAGCTGGTATTTTCAGGATCAACAACTGCTCTTTAATTACGGAGAGCGCAATTCAACGCGCATGGCTCCCTACCACAGACTAGATATCTCAGCAACATATTACGTAAATCCAATGAAAAAGAAAACTGATTTAGAAGGAAACGAAATCCAGGTAAAACGACGCATTCAGCAAAACTGGAACTTCTCGGTTTACAATGTGTACAATAGGGCAAATCCTTATTTTCTGTACATCGATGACAAAGGAAATTTGCTGCAGAATGATTTCAAGATCAGCGTAAAACAAGTCTCATTATTTCCCATTTTACCAAGTATAACATGGAATTTCGAATTTTAAGCATATTGAGTCTCATTTTGTTTTTAACTTCCTGTGCCAAGGATGTTGAAATCAAACTACCGGAATTTGAGCAAAAACTAGTGATTGACGGTCGTATTGAAACCGGTCAGCCACCGATAGTCTTAATCTCAAAATCTCAGAATATTTATGCCTCCACATCACTGGATGCGTTCTTAAACAGTTTTGAGTCTGGCGCAACCATTACCGTTTCAGACGGTACTACCAGCGTTGTTTTAGACGAAGTTTGTACAGACAATCTCCCTCCCGGAACTGAAGCTATTGCCGCAGATCTGTTCGGTGTTCCTGAAGATGAACTGGCGAATTATCACTTATGCGCCTATACTTCGTTCAATACTGCAATTTGGGGTGAAGTTGGTAAAACATACAGCCTGAAAGTAGAGTTTGAGGGAAAGATCTATACCTCCGTCACAAAAATTGAACAGCCAACAGCTCTCGATTCGGTTTATTGGAAGCCGGATCCTGACCCAGATCCGGGTTATGGCTTTTCATGGGCACGTCTTTCCGATCCGCCCAACCAGTTCGACGCTTATATGTGGGAAGTAAAACGCATCAATATCATAAACGGAGCCCCGCGGGACGCCAACTTCTCGAAAACGTACAGTCCCGTTTTCGACGACGAGTTCATTAACGGTCAAACATTCGATTTCGGGTACGAAAACCCGATGAGCTATTACGACGAATCTGTTCCAGGGAGAAACAAAGGATATTACTACCAGGGAGATTCAGTCGTCATTAAATTGTCAAAGATGTCTGCCGACGTTTATGAATTCTACGAGAAGAAGTATACCCAGCTGCAGACGAATGGGAATCCTTTTGCCAGTCCGATCGTTATTCCGACAAATATTACCGGCGGAGCTTTGGGTATTTGGGCAGGGTTTTCGCCCAGTTTTGATACGCTTTATTGTGTGGAGTGAATTTTGACCACTCTCATAATTTTATAAATTTATAAAATTATGTAGAAAGTCTGTTCCCGTTGATTTTCAGCCGAAAGCAAGATCTCCTGTAAACCTTTACTCATACTACCTCTTTTACTTCGAAATATTTCACCAAACCGAATAATCCAATCCTGATCTCAGGAGTTTCATAATCCATCTGAAGCGGAGGTGTGAAAAGCCTTTTTTCATTAACCTAAATGAAATAATTCAACTTTCAATCCCCTCCAAAAACGTCTGAAATTTCCAGTTTTTTCTTACCTTCGTTCTACAATGGCGCAGGAAGATTTGATTAACGTACGCAGAATGATCTCGAGTAAAAATCCGAGATTAATCAAATGGATTCCGGGTTTTATTCTTCGATACATCGAACGGATTATTCACCAGGATGAAATCAATAAGTTCCTGAGAGACCGCCCGAATTCCTACAATCAGAAATTCTGTGCAGATGTAGTTGAATACCTCAATATTACATACGAAGTAAGAGGCATGGAGAAAATTCCAAAGGAAGGAAAATGCGTTCTTGCAATGAATCACCCGCTTGGTGGAATGGACGCCATCATTCTTATTGATGCTTTGAGAAACCACAGAACCGATATCAAATTCATTGTGAACGACCTCTTACTCCATCTTGGACGACTTAACGACATTTTTGTTGGGATCAACAAACACGGCAAAACCAAGGGCGACAGCCTGAAACAAGTGAACGAATTATTTGCTTCAGACAATTTAGTGTGTATTTTCCCGGCTGGATTGGTGAGCCGAAGAAAGAAAGGAATTGTACAGGATCTCGAATGGAAAAAAACATTCATCAAACAGTCGAAAAACAACAATCAAACTATTATACCGGTTCACATCAAAGGACATTTATCGAATTTCTTTTACCGTTTGGCCAATTTCCGTACATTTCTGGGAATAAAGGCAAACCTGGAAATGCTTTATTTACCAGATGAATTGTTCCGTCAACGTAATCAGCACGTTGTGTTTACAGTTGGTGATCCAATCAAAATTGAAGATTTAAAGCACCACAGATCTGATAAAGAAGCAGCTATCTGGATGCAAAAACACGTAATGACATTAAACTCCGATACAAAATGAAAACTGAAGCAATCATTGATCCGATAGATCGCACCGTTTTAGTTCAGGAACTGAAAAGCGCCGGTTTGGTGCGTATTACACGTAAAGGAGAAAACGAAATTTACATCATCAATCAGCATAATGCGCCAAACGTTTTGAAAGAAATTGGTCGTTTACGCGAAGTAACTTTCAGAGCTGCAGGTGGTGGAACCGGACTTCCGTTAGATTTAGACGAATTCGATACCAGCGAATTGTGTTACGAGCAATTAATAGTTTGGTCACCGGAAGATTTGGAGATTATTGGTGGATATCGATTCATTTGCTGCGAAAAGGCAATTGTTTCGAAAGACGAAATTCATCTTTCAACCGCTCACTATTTCGACTTCACTGACGAATTTGTAACAGATTACTTACCATACACTATTGAACTTGGAAGAAGTTGGGTTCAGCCGAACTATCAGCCGACAAACAACCCGAGAAAAGGACTTTTTGCACTTGATAATATTTGGGACGGACTGGGAGCTATTGCAAGAACTTATACCGAAATCAAATATTTTTTCGGGAAAGTAACCATGTATCCAAGTTATGACAGAGAAAGCCGTGACTTTCTACTCCATTTTATGAATCATTATTTTCCGGATAAGGAGAACTTAATGAAACCCTTTCATCCATTAGTTCAAAACTACGATGCAGACTACGCGGAACAACAATTGGCAGGTCTGGAGTTCAAAGACGGTTTTAAGGTATTAAACAATTACGTTCGCGCAAGAGGGGAAAATATTCCTCCATTGGTAAATATCTACATGAACCTCTCTCCTACCATGAAAACCTTTGGTACTGCAGTAAACCATGAATTTGGCGACGTGGAGGAAACGGGAATTTTAGTTACGTTAGCAGATATCTACGACGACAAGAAAGAACGGCATATTAATTACTAATGACTCATCACATAGAACACCCAATTGCGGGTATTCTATTTCTTTCTTTTATCAGAGAAATGCCTTACGCAAAATTGAAAAAACTTGTAATTACCCGAAGATTCGTTGTAACCAGCTTTTCTTAACAACTGGCTCAGTTAATTCTGTTTCTTTCGTTTTCAAAGTTGAAGGACAAACAAAATCAGTTACAGGAACTCCTGTTTTTGAAATGGCACCATAGCCACCTTCCACTTCTTTAAAGTTCTCCCAACCTCTTGATTTCAGAATGGAAGCCGCAATCATACTTCTGTAACCACCCTGGCAATGAATAATAAATGGCTGATCTTTCGGGAAGTCGTTTAGTTGTTCGTTAATAAAATCGAGTGGAATTGAAAGCGCTCCATCAACATGCTCTCCGGAATATTCACCGGGCTTGCGAACATCAATAACAATTGGTTTTGTTTTGAATTCAACAGCAAATTGTTCCGGTGTAATTCGGTTTACCGTATCTAATTCTGTTGAATAAGATTTCCAGGCATCCATTCCGCCTTTCAAATATCCAATCACGAAATCATAACCTACGCGTGCCAGACGTTTTACTGTCTCCTCTTCCATTCCGTCTTCAGTAACCAGTAAAATCTGCTGTTTAACATCAGGCAGCATTGCTCCTACCCACGGCGCAAATTGTCCATCAAGACCAATATTAATGGCATTTGGAATGAAACCCTGTGAGAAAATACCGGCTTTTCGCGTATCCAGGATAATTGCTCCGGTAGAATTTGCAACTGCTTCGAATTCTTTCGGCTCTAACGCTGTTAAACCACGTTCCATTACTTCGTGAATGGCATCGTAACCATTTTTATTCATGGCAACGTTCATTCCGAAATATCCAGGAGGAGGCAATAATCCCTCTGTCAATTCAGCAACAAACTCTACCTCTGTCATATCTGCACGAAGCGCGTAGTTCAATTTCCTTTGTTCGCCGATTGTACTTACCGTTTCCTTACTCATGTTTTTTCCACATGCAGAACCGGCTCCATGCGCAGGGTAAACCGTCACATCGTCTGCCAGTGTCATAACTTTTTCGCGCAATGATTTGTATAAAATAGCTGCTAATTCCTCCTGGGTCATAGTAGCTGCTTTCTGAGCTAAATCCGGTCGACCAACATCGCCAATAAACAATGTATCACCCGAGAAAATTGCTGTGTCTTTTTCATTCTCATCTCTTAGAAGGTAACAAGAACTTTCCATGGTATGCCCGGGAGTATGCAATACTTTTATCGAACAGTCTCCCAATGGAAAAATTTCTCCGTCAGTAGCAATGTGCGATTCAAAAGCAGTTTGTGCATTTGGCCCATAAATAATTGTTGCTCCGGTAGCTTTTGCAAGATCTACGTGTCCTGAAACGAAATCAGCGTGAAAATGGGTTTCAAAGATGTACTTGATCTGAACGCCATCTTTTTGAGCGCGCTCAATATAAGGTGTAATTTCTCTTAACGGGTCAATGATTGCCGCTTCACCGTTTGACGTAATGTAGTAAGCTCCCTGAGCCAAACAACCTGTATATATCTGTTCTATTGTCATAGTTTCCTGTCTAAATTCGAGATAAAAAAAGTCTCAAAAACTGAAATACAAAATTACACTAACGCATGGAATAAATGCGAGGTAAAATTGCTTTAGATTGGATTTTTATTCCGTGGTTTTCAACCAAAGAAATTAGAAAAAACGCGCCAACTCCTTAGCAACTATCACCAGTGCCATGGTTATTACGAAATAAGCGAAAAACCGCTTCAACCGCTCGGAGGAAAATTTGGAAGAAAAGGCAATTCCTATTACAATCCCAACGACAGTGCAGGCGGCAAATATCAGAACAAGCTTCCAATCTACAACTGCGCCGGTTTTTAAGTGCCCTGCAAAACCTACCAACGATTTAACCGCTACAATTAATAAAGATGTTCCAATAGCGCGTTTAATATCCATTTTACAGATCAGTACCAATGCCGGAACAATCAAAAAACCACCTCCTGCTCCTACTAAACCAGAGATTGTTCCTTCAATAATACCCAAAATGATTATGAATGAATAATTGGAAAAGCGTACTTTTTTTGTATCATCACAATGTGGAGAACTGGTTAGCATGGAAAAAGAAGCCACCAGCATCAACAGTGCAAAAAGCAGCATTAGAATTAAACTCTTACCATCTTCAATCCCGAACCAATCAACCGGGATTAGTGGTATAATACTGGAACGTGTAATATATACAGCAATAAGCGAAGGTACTCCGAAGAAAAGCGCGGTTTTCAAGTCAACTTGTTTCGTATAGATCCGCTGCCCTGCACCAATTAGCGAACTTAAACCCACAATAAAAAGGGAG
>CAMLIF010000089.1 GCA_946479985.1 uncultured Flavobacteriales bacterium | reverse complement strand
TGAAATCGGATTTGGTCGATTTACAGATAAGGCAGAGGATAAAGTGACTTCCAGCAAGCAGTATTCTTACATCAAAAAGAAAACTGAAGCAATGACGAAATTCATTTCTCTTCCGGAAGGATCAACTGAACCGGCTGATTCAAAAGATGCTAAAAAGGACGATGAATCGTACTGGGATAAAGCGAAGAACCTGGTGAATTGAGGTTGCTCCTGCAGAGGTGCGCGGAGGAACGCAGATGTATGTGATTAGTTAGCGAGCGCAAAAACCGAGGATTGCCGCTTTGCTTTTTTGAGGAATGTTTGATACATAGTTATAACGAAATTAAAAATTGTTGTTTCTTTTCTCAATGGAGGAAATACTTGAGCGCACTTTTAACTATCCTTTTCTTCTGTGCACGTCCGCGATCCTCTGCGGGAAACAAAAAAACTCACTCCCGAACGAATCCGAAGTGAGTTTTCAATTGTAGCAGCGTGTTTATCCTTTAATGCTCAACAACAAATTTATAAGTCTTTACCCCGAATTCCTGTTCAACCAGGATATAGTAAACTCCATTCGCAAGTTCTGAAAGATTGAACGAGGCTTCTGTTTTAGTTTTATCCGGCTCAATGCTGCTTGTTAAAACCTGTCCCAACGTGTTTGTTAGAGTCAGTTTAACCATCGACAGGTTGTTCCATGCTACGTTTATCTGATCTTTTGCCGGATTCGGGTAAACATAAACTTCCTGGAATTCATTACAAGGCTGAACGCTTCTGATTCCCAGAATTTCTTTCGCCCCGTTTTTATCAGTTTGACTCAGTCGGTAGTATGTAACTCCGCCACAAGTTGATTCGTCTGCGGCCGTATAGTTTTGAATGGATGTTGATTCGCCTTTGCTTGAAACGTGCCGAAAGTCTGAGAAGTTTATCCCGTCGCAGCTGCGTTCTATCGTGAAATAATCGTTTTGACGTTCGCTTTGAGTTGTCCAGTTCAACTGGGCTTTCCCATCAATACATGTTGCTTCAAAATTCAACAATTCAACAGGAAGCAGAACCGCTGGTAAACAAAATGTCTGCGTATTGGATAATCCTCCGGTTGAAGCGGTAAAACCAAAATAAGGTGTGTTTGTCCCGAAAACAGTAATCGGATCAAAAGTAGTCGAAATTGTTCCGTAATTAATTGTAACACCTGAATTCCATACAGAAGCAGAAAGCGTGTTGGTTGCCGCTACCCATGAAATCCGGAATTTATGGACCAATCCGTTCTCAATATTGTAGTTAACTCCCGGTGCGCTTTGTAAACGAACCGCAAACGGGGTTGCCGTGCGTTCACCTGCTCCCACCGCGTCACAATTGAAATCTAAATCAGGATTAATAACTCCGTTGTACCAGATGTCCAGGTGATCAGGATCTTCAGTTCCGGCACAGCCAATTAAAGGTGCTGTAAAGTCATCGCGGTCTTCAAAATTCAGATAAGTATCCAGTTCCACCGTAACAGAATTCGTAATACCTCCGGCTCCAAGTGCTCCACCGACACTTCCACATTTACAACGACCTAAAGGATCATTTTGCATAACAAATGCCATTCCGTCTGCCCCGGCATCATTACTTCCCATGTTAACATCAATATCGTAACTGAAATCAGAAAGGAAATTTAATACTGAATTAGCATCCCAGGCACAGCCCCGCTGCGAAGTGAGATCGGGAGTTAATGTTACGCAATTGTAGGGAGACGCTGATGTTGCATCATCCACAAGGTTGTATTGAGGATTGGTTGGCGCTGCGGTGGTGAATGATTGAATTCCGCATCCTACTGCCGGACCGGCACTGTTTCTTGGAATAATCTGCCAATAATAAGTTGTACTGAAACTCATAACGGCAGTATAGGAGGTAGCAGTAACGTTCCCGGCAAAAGGCGGAGTAGCTGAAGTTCCAAAATAAACATCGTAGCTGGTTGCCGTGTTGCAACCGGATGAAGCCGGCGCTGTCCAGGTAAGTGGGTTACAAGTTGAAACTGCGGTAGCCGCATTTGCAGGAACCAGGGCTGTTGCACAGGAAGGCACTGTAGAAGCCTGAGAAATAAGTGAAACAGCATCAATTGTTCCTGCTGGTGTTGTTCCAACTGAATTGTCATTCACCCAGCTAAACACTAACCGTTTGGTTGTGCCGGCAAATGCAGCAGGGAGAGTAATTGTTGCAGTATTACAGGTTGTATTTTGGTTATACCAGGTGTTTCCGTATTGAAGAGCCGATGCATCAGTAGTTGTATAAAGCGTATTGGCAACAGGAGCCACCGTTGTAGAACCAACTGAAACTTTTATTCCGTCCCACGTAGACTCACCGGCAGCTTTCCAGCTGAAAGAAAGCACAATACAAGGCTCACCGGCTGGAAATGTAACATCTTTGTAAAAATGAGATACCTGGCTTGTTGTAATGGTGTAGTTATTATTTCCGGCTGCTGTTCCAACGTACGCGCCTTTCGAGGTAGTACAAAACGATTGAGTTCCGGTGAACCATTGATTGGTTGCGCCGTTCACAACTGTCCAGCCGTTTGCGGCAAAGGTATTTGTAGCATTCTCGAAACTTCCGTTAGCTCCTGATGTTCCGGTGGCGTTTGCAGGATTTATGATTGTTGTTTGACAAAAAACGGGGGCAGATAACCAGAGACTCATAAGGCAGAGTAGGGCGGTAACTGTTTTAGCGGGAGGGTACATAGCACTGGTTTAAGCGCCAATATTACAATTACTAAAGCTTTAGTAAAAGGATTTAGTAAATTTTTAGTTCACATATTTGTTCTACTCTTGAAAACTCAAAAAAAACGATTTAGTAAAGTTTAGTAAGAAAAGTGATATATTCGTTTATAATTGACAGACTAAATGGTTGAGATTCTACCGGGTTGATCGGATTGAAATTTATGCGAATAAAAAACGCCTGATCTTTATGGATCAGACGTTTCTGTCAGGAACCGGTTTTGTTATTGGACGATAATTTTACCTGTCTGAAGCATTAACGATTGATCCGTTAATTTGTAATAATACACTCCTGCAGGCAGTATAGTTGTGTCAATAGTAGTTGTTTTGGCTGTTATTCCGGATTGCATTTTTTCAGCTCCCAGCATATCATAGACGTAAATCATACACTTGTTTACAAGTGATTCATCAGACAAGGTTATTGTCATACTTGTTGATAACGGATTGGGATAAATAGAAGCAACATCTTCCTTTGAAAGATCGTTAACGGCTAATGAAGCACAGTCAACCGGAATATCTGTAGCAATTGCTATAGTTGAGTTGGTTGAAACCGCACCGGTAGTGATGAGTGCTCTGCCATCAAGTAAAACTCCCGAGTTTCCAATTGCAGCATTGTTACAAATGAGTGTTCCGCGGAATATAGAATTCGTATTTATATCCACAGCACCTTCAATTTTCCAATAAACATTCTTTGATTGAGCTCCATTTTGAAGTACAACGTTTGAATTTGTACCGGTTGTAAGTGCTCCGTTTATCTGTATGATAAATACTGCATCAATATTATCCATCGCATTGAGATAAACCGTGTCAGTTAAAATCGCTGCAGCATCCATTAAATAGGTATGTGGTGTTAATACCAGGTCACCGCCGAACTGTGCCGGGTATAACAATTCAATATCATGAGGAAGTGCGTTGACGTAATTGTACATTACAAGTAAATCTGTTGCACATTGTGCTGTTGAACCATCAGGTGTTAAATGAATGGTGCCATCTACAAAAGCTGCGTTGTATCCGGTTGGAGCCTCGGTATTACTGCCGATATCTCCGGTTATGTACGTTGTTCCAGTATTAGCAACTGCTCCATTGGAAGAAAATAATCCGTAACATGCAGTTGCGCCTAATTGTGGAGCTGTTGGGCCATTCAAAACAGCGCTTCCGCAACCAATAGGTGTGTAAGCCATCATTCCGTTCAGAGTTATTGCACCTGCGGTAGAAAATGCGCGGCCCTCTAATGTATCACCAATTGTCAAATCAATAGAAGCGTTGTTCGCAATAATTGTTCCTGACATATATGTACCGGTGGCAAGAGTTACAGCGCCTTCAACTTTCCAAAATACGTTGCATGCCTGTGTACCATTGATCAGCTGCACTTTTGTTGCCGCCCCGCTCGCTAAAGTTCCGTCTATTTGGAAAATGAATACGGCGTTCGGATCGTTTTCGCCATCCAGGGTAAGTATTCCATTGATAGTTGTGTTTCCGGAAATTGCATGAACTCCTGCAAGAAGAACCTGGCCGCTTCCCAGTGAAGGAGCAGGTGAGTTTGTTGGAATTGCAACGTCGAGTTGATTGTATGCTGATAAAACATCAACTGCACATTGTGCGGTAGCAGCATCACCATTATGCATGGTACCATTTACATTTCCAAATCCGGTTACCGGACCATTGTTGGATCCGACGTCTCCGGTAATTTGTGATGTTCCTGTATTTGTAATAGCGCCTGAAGTTGTATAGAGTGAGAAATTGGCGGAAGTTCCCAGTGTAGGAGATTGAGCAACAGATAAAAATGAAAAGGTACACGCTATAGCACACGTGAGTGCAGAGAGTAATTTATTTACCATAAAATGGGATTAATAGCGAAAGAATATTCGCCGGTGTAAAGGTCGTTTGATTGTGAAGATAAAGATTATACCATAAAACTTATAACTTACACAAATCACTGATTAACGCACTTGTTCTTCGATCAACTAGCGTTTCTGCCAATCAATTAAAGTAAAAACGAATCTTTGGTGATACTCTGCTGTTTCTTTCCTTCTACAAAATACATGTCAATTTCGCCTTTGTTTTTCGCGGGAATTTGTCCTCTGTATGTGCAATTGTAATGGTCTTTGATGAATTTGTAGGTTTCACCCGAGATATTGATTTTACCTTCTTCACTGCTGCTTTCCATTCTTGAAGCAGTGTTTACTGTATCTCCCCAAATATCATAGGCGAATTTTTTCACACCCACAATTCCTGCAACAACAGGACCGGAGTGAATTCCAATACGAATTCGGAAAGCCAATGCGCCTTTTGCTTCTTTCCTTAAAGTGAGTTCCCGCATAAATGCCTGAATTTCCAATGCTGCGTTCACAATGTCAGTTGCATGAGAAGTATTTTCAATCGGTAAACCTCCAACAGCCATATATGCATCACCAATGGTTTTAATTTTCTCAACACCGAATTTCTCGGTGATCTTGTCGAATTCACGAAAACACTCGTCAATTTCTGCTACCAGTTCTTTTGGTGTCATCTGCTCGGCGATTTTTGTGAATCCAACGAAATCTGTAAAAAGAACAGAAACATTATTGTACAATTGTGCATCGGCAGATCCTTTTGCTTTCAATTCGCTTGCTACTTCTTCTGGCAGAATGTTATGAATCAGATCCTCTGATTTTTGTTTTTCAACGGTAAGCAGTCCGTTGAGTTTTCGCTGTCTTCTGTTATTAGAAACAATAAAGCCTATTACGATAAGTAACAGAACAATTCCACCCGCAAAATAGATGAACTCTGTTCGTTTCTTTAATTGTTCAATTTCAACTTCACGTTTGTGAACCTCGGTTTCGCGTTGTTTTTCCAGATCGGAAATTTGTTCCCTGGTTTCCTTTTTATCTAATTTCCCCTGGATGGAAGCATAGTTTTTAAAAGCATCCAGTGCCAGAGAATGGTCTTTTAATTGTTCATAAACGTTAGTCTCAGCGAGGTAAACATCTTTCAGATAATCCAGATCATTTAATTCTTTCAGAATTTGTTCTGCCTGTTTCAGATAACCAATTGCTTTAATAAGGAGTTCCTTTCTTTTTTCGCTTCCGGCAGTTTCCAATTTAGCCAATTCGAAATACATCTGTCCCAAACTGAGCAGACTGGTGGCTTTAAATGCCTGGTTGTTTAATTGCTCGTAAATTTCAATTGCCGTTTCATGAGAACGAATGCCGCTTTTATAATCTTTACTCTGTGCGTAACTGTCGCCCAGATTAGAGAGAATCCAGGCTTCATTATTCTGGTCGCCTAATTCCCGGAATAATTTCAAAGCTTCCAGGTTAACGGCTTGTTGTTTTTTGTATTTCTTTGTTTCAAAGTAAATGACACCTTTATTCCCGAGAACCTGTGCCTGCGTCTTTTTATCGTGGATTTCCCGCGCAATTATCAATGCCTTATCGTACTGGTCAAGCGCCATTTGATATTCTTCCAGTGGGCGATAAACGGTTCCGATATTCATGTGAACTACCGAAGCTTGCTTCATCATTTTGTTCTTCTCAAAAACATTGAGCGCTTTGTAATAATGTTTCAGGGCTTCCGTGTAGTTCGACTCGAATTTGTAATAAGTCCCGAGTGTGTTTTCCGCTTTTCCAATCCCTTTGGGCCAATTGAGTTCTGTTGCCAGATTCAGACACTCGTTTCCGTATTTCAACGATTTTTTCGGATCGAAATAGAGGTAATTGAAAGCGATATCTCCAAGTACAACAACTTTGTTCGTATCATCTTTCATTTTTGGCAATTCAGCCAGAAGCGAATCAATGAGTGCTTCACCTTGTTTTTGAGAGTGAGAGAAGATCGGAAACGCGAAAAAGATCACGTAAAGAAGTATACGCATTTTCATTGGTGCTGCAGTAGAAGCGAAGTTAATTAAAATTTGAATAATGAAGATTGCCTGGTAGTTGAGTGCTGATTTTTGGCTGATTATACTGAAAAGCTCAGACATTTCCCCGATTGTTGAGTACTTTTACCTTTCGCTGTGAAAAACACAAAACACTTGAGTTCAATAAACAATAAAAAGATATGTCGGGTCACAAAATAGAAGTCCAAAAATTACAACAATCGAATTACGATCAGCTTGTAGAAGTAATGAAGGCTGCTTATTCTAATTGGGGAGGAAGTGTATGGAGCGAGCGTGCAATCAAGAAATTACTTTCCATTTTCCCTGATGGTCAGCTAATTGTAATGGCAGATGATAAGGTGGTTGGATGTGCGTTATCAATTTTAGTGAAATATGATGATTTTGGTGATGAACATACCTACAAACAGATTACTGCCAATTATTCATTTTCAACCCATAATCCGAATGGAAATGTGTTGTATGGGATTGAGGTTTTTATTCATCCTGATTTCCGTGGAATGCGTCTTGGCCGTCGTTTGTATGATGCGCGAAAAGAACTTTGCGAAAAGCTCAATCTGAAAGCCATTGTATTCGGTGGTAGAATCCCGAATTTTCATAATCATGCTGATGAATTAACTCCTAAAGAGTATATACAGAAGGTAAAACAGTCAGAAATTTTTGATCCTGTATTGTCATTCCAGTTAAGTAATGACTTTCACGTAAAGAAAGTTTTGAAAAACTACATTCCGGAAGATGCGGAGAGTAGGGAATATGCAACGCTCCTGCAATGGGATAACGTATATTACGTAGCCAATCACCGTGAAGCTTTTCGTGTTCGGCGAAGTGTTCGTATCGGTCTTGTGCAGTGGAAAATGCGCCTGTACGATTCTATCGATGAATTATTCCAGCAGGCAGAGTATTTCGTGGATGCCATTTCGAGTTATAAAGCTGATTTTGCCGTGTTTCCGGAATATTTCAACGGACCGTTGATGGCAGAATTTGAAGGAATGAATGAGGCGGAAGCAATTCGTGCCATGTCGCAATATACAGATCAGATTACCGCTAAATTCAGTGAGTTGGCGGTGAGCTATAACGTCAATATTATTGCCGGGAGTATGCCGATGTATGATGGCGAGTCATTGAAAAATGTTGGCCACTTGTGTCACAGGAACGGAGATGTTGAGATTTACGAAAAATTGCACGTTACACCGGATGAACAAAAGTACTGGGGGTTAAAAGGTGGTGATAAGTTACAGGTGTTTGATACTGATGCCGGAAAAATCGGAATCCTGATCTGTTATGATGTGGAGTTTCCTGAGCTTTCACGACTGTTAGCGGATGAAGGGATGCAGATATTATTTGTGCCTTACCTTACAGATACACAAAATGCATATTTGCGCGTGCGGCTTTGTGCCCAGGCAAGAGCTATTGAGAACGAGTGCTACGTAGCAATTACCGGAAGTGTTGGTAACCTGCCTAAAGTGGAGAATATGGATATTCAGTATTCGCAATCGGCCGTTTTTACACCAAGCGATTTTGCTTTCCCTTCGAATGCGGTGAAAAGTGAGGCAACTGCCAATACTGAGATGATCCTGATTGCAGATGTCGATTTAAAACTACTCGACGAATTACATAGCTACGGAAGTGTAAGAAATTTAAGAGATAGAAGAGTTGATTTTTACGAGTTGAAGAAAAAGTGACGGATTTTGGATGATGAGGTGAGTAAGTTTTGTTGCTCATCCATACTCTGATTGATATTCAATACGGAATATCGCAACTCTCGTTTCTCAGATTGCGATTAATACGGTTGTAATGCTTTGTTGATGAATATCTTTGGGCTTCAACAACACTATTTACATGAAAGCAATAATACAATCCCTCTCAATTCTCCTTCTCATAATGTGTCTGCACGCTTGTGCGGTTAACGGATTCTCCCGTCAGAAATACACCAACTTCAATCATTCGGGAAACCTTCGTATGAAGGGCATTAAGCGTGCTGATCCCGGAAATGCATTGTCAAATGAAGCAGAAAAACCGGGTGCAGCTACTTTATTGCCACGCAATTCGATTGCTCCACTCGGTATTGATTCGATTCCGGAAGTAAAATCTTCTGACTTCACGAATGAGGAAATAAACACAGTAATACCGAAAAAGGCTACTCATCAATCAAAGCAGTTGTCTTTAAACAGCACAGAAAAAAAGTATGATCGATTTGCCTCCAAAATCAAGAAATCTCGTGACGAAAAAAGAGCCAGCCGAAATTCCGGCAGTGATTGGACTATAGCTGGAATTTTTGCGCTTCTTGCCGTAGCCATTCCGTTCTTTTATAAAATTCGAATAAGAAATAGATCCGTTAAAGAAGAGAAACTGTCAATCAATGAAAATCCGGAACGACTGAACAAACAATCCAGATTATTTTCATGGTTGGCATATTTTTTCCTGCTTCTTTTTGCTGCCTCGGTGGTTATGGTATTTCTCCTGTGGGAATTTATTCTCGTACCAATATTAGTGCTGGGAGCTGCAGTTGTGTTTCTGACGCTTGCGTTTCTCAAAGGAAAAAAACACAAAAAGAACTGTACGGAAACGGGGACTGAATACACCCGAAAAGCAAAGAACCGACATATCTTTAATTGTGTTTTACTGTGTCTTTTTGGAGCTCTTGTTGTGTTTGGGAGTGCGTTTATCCTATTGCTTTATATTATGCTGTAGTATGGTTTCTCAATGTCAGGACAATCAAAGCCTGTGAGTTAAAATGTTACCCAAAGACTTAAACATAACTGGCTGAATTCAACCAACCACCTTCTTTTCATTAATGAGCGTGATAACTGATTCACTCTTCCTTCTGGATTTGACCAAAATCAGTTCTTTCAGTGATGACTATCATTTTTTTTTGAGTGAGAAGATCTTACTCTTGCTGCATTCAATTTGAGTCTGTATAGCCCCTTGGCTGAGCAGGTTCCAATAAAATGTATTATGGAAAAACACGAAGTGGCTTTTAACGCATTGATAGAACAAGATCTGAAAATAGAACCGCACGACTGGATGCCTGAAGAATACAGGAAACATCTGGTGCGTCAGGTTTCACAGCATGCCCATTCCGAAGTGATTGGTATGCAGCCCGAAGGAAACTGGCTGCTGAGAGCACCATCGCTGCGTTCCAAACAGGTGTTGCTTGCCAAGATTCAGGATGAAGGCGGACATGGATTGTACCTCTACAGTGTTGCCGAAACACTCAATGTATCACGCGAAGAATTGATTACACAACTTCACGAAGGAAAGGCACGCTATTCCAGTGTGTTTAATTACCCAACTCTGAACTGGGCAGATATCGGAGCTATTGGCTGGTTGGTCGATGGAGCTGCAATCGTAAATCAGGTATCCCTGCAGAAAACGTCTTACGGACCTTATTCACGAGCTATGGTGCGTATTTGCATGGAAGAAAGTTTCCATCAGCGGCAGGGCTACGAAATCATGATGCACATGGCGCGTGGTACAAAAGAGCAACGCGAAATGGCGCAGGATGCCGTGAATCGTTTTTGGTTCCCTGCCCTCATGATGTTTGGTCCGCATGACACCGACTCTGCTCATACCGGAAACGCGATGAAATGGAAAATCAAACGAGAATCCAACGACCGGTTGCGTCAGAAATTCATTGATAAAACAGTACCGCAGGTCGAATTTCTCGGACTTACCGTTCCTGATCCGAATTGCTGCCTGAACGAAACAACCGGCAGTTACGATCACAGTCCGCTGGATTGGAATGAGTTCCACGATGTTATCAACGGAAACGGTCCTTGCAATACCGACCGGCTTGACCATCACCGTAATGTACATCAGGAAAACAGGTGGGTGCGCGAAGCAGCTGCAGCCTATGCCCGAAAAACAGAAACTGCAATCATTTCATTATAAACTCAATTAAGATATGGAAACTGGAGATAACATCTGGGAAGTATTTATCCAGAAAAAAGCGGGACTCGCATTCAAACATGTGGGAAGCGTGCATGGGTATGACAAAAAAATGGCGGTACAGAATGCCCGTGATGCATACTGCCGTCGTGGGGAAGGCCGCGAATTGTGGGTAGTTCCGTCGGCAAGTATAGTGTCCGTACCAATGGAAGATGCCGAAGCTTATTTCGATCCTCAGGAAGATAAAATATACCGCCATCCTACGTTTTACACTATTCCGGCAGAAGTAAAAAACATCTAATCAGGTCGAAGATATGGTCATTACAATTAATACAGATTTTGCCCGGTTGCTGGTGCGACTGGCGGATACGGAATTAGTCCTTGCACAACGTCTTTGTGAAATGTGTAGCCGCGGTCCTTTTCTGGAAGAAGACATTGCGCTGTCAAATTCAGCATTGGATCTGCTTGGTCGTGCGGAGGAGCTCTACAAACTACTGGCGGAAACAGAAGAAAAAGGACTTACTCCCGACGATTACGCTTACCGCAGAAATGAACGGGAATTTTTCTCTTACAAACTGGTAGAACAGCCCAATACCGATTTTGCCTGGGTCATTGCACGACAATACCTGCACGACGCGTATGTTAAAAGCATATTCACCCGTTTGCTGCAAAGCGATAACAGCAAACTTGCCGGACTTTCTGAAAAAGTATTGAAGGAAATTCGCTACAGCCTTGAACGATCAAAAGATTGGATGCTGCGCCTGGGGATTGGTACTGAAGAAAGCAATCATCGTTTGCAATTTGCCATTGACAGGTTGTTCCGTTTTGTTCCCGAATTGTTTGCATTCGATGCTGTCGATCTACAATACATTCCGGATACCGAAGGATTGATATCGGAGTGGAAAACGGAAGTCAGCGAAACATTGCACGCCGCAGGTATTCAAGAACCTGAGTTGAAGTCAACACATTTGCGCGACAGTCGTGAAGGATTTCACACGGAATATTTAGGACATTTGCTAAGCGAAATGCAATTTTTGCCACGCGCTTATCCGGATGCGATATGGTAAGTTCTTCGAAAAGTGAGCACATTTTGGAACTGTTGCGGCAGGTTCCTGATCCCGAAATTCCCACAATTAATCTTGTGGAACTGGGCGTTGTGCGCAGTGTTGAAGAAGTGGACGGACATATTAAAGTGATTATCACACCAACGTATACTGGCTGTCCGGCTAAACAGTTGTTCATGGATTTGATTCGCGAGCAACTGAAGGCCGCCGGTTATACCGATATAGAGATTGAAATGCAGCTTTATCCTGTGTGGACCACTGATTGGCTATCGGAAGAAACCAAAACCAAATTGCTGCAAACCGGTATTTCGCCTCCGGTTACGCACAATACACCTGTGGTTTGTCCTCATTGTGGCAGTAAACAGACCAGGGTTGTAAGCCGGTTCGGAGCAACACCTTGTCAGGCACTTTACACCTGCGATAGCTGTCTGGAACCTTTCAGTTATTTCAAATGTCACTGATGTATTGATAAAATTGATTGTAAATACTTCTGCCGTTCTTTGCTTAGATGTCAAAGAAAAAAGTAATTTAGCAATCCATTACCCGGGGGATTAGCTCATCTGGCTAGAGCGCAACGCTGGCAGTGTTGAGGTGATCGGTTCGAGTCCGATATTCTCCACAAAAAGAAAAAGCATTACGAGAGTGATGCTTTTTTCTTTTTGTCCCTTTCGTTTTTGACCTTACATCTTCCGCGGCGACTGAATCCCCAATAAGCCAAGCGATGATGAAATCACTTTCACAACTGCTTCGCTTAAGATCAAACGTGCATTTCGTAAATCACTGTTTTCTTCCTGTAGAATATTGACGTTCTGGTAGAAATGATTGTACGTCTTTACCAGCTCATAAGCGTAATTTGCTACAATTGAAGGCGAATATGATTTTGCAGCTTCAGCAATAATCTCCGGGTATTCCAATAAAACTTTGATAATATCCTTTTCGTATTCTGTAAGCGAAACATGGGAAACCGGAGCAATTTCACCCGCCTTTTCCAACAAAGTACAAATACGGGCATGTGTGTACTGAATAAACGGCCCTGTATGTCCGTTCAACTCAATAGATTCTTCCGGATTATACAACATGCGTTTCTTCGGATCTACTTTCAATAAATAGTATTTCAATCCACCCATCCCGATTTGCTCGAAAAGCAAAGCTTTATCCGCTTCGCTCATAGCATCTATATGTCCGCGTTCCTGTGTAAGTTTTTTTGCACTTTGAACCACTTCTTCCATTAAATCATCGGCATCAACAACAGTTCCTTCACGCGATTTCATTTTTCCGGAAGGTAAATCAACCATTCCATACGACAAATGATAACAGGAATCTGCCCACTCGTAGCCCAATTTTTTCAGGATCAGAAAAAGTACCTGGAAGTGATATTCCTGTTCGTTTCCAACTGTATAAATAATTCCGTTCAGATCCGGGTAGTCGCGCTTACGATCAACTGCTGTTCCAACGTCTTGTGTCATGTAGACAGATGTTCCGTCGGAACGAAGCAATAACTTATGGTCTAATCCGTCAGAAGTCAAATCGATCCAGACTGAGCCGTCATCTTTCCGATAGAAAACACCTTTTTCAAGTCCTTCGTTTACAAGATCTTTTCCAAGAATATATGTTTCCGATTCATAATATAAACGATCGAAATCAACTCCCATGCGCTCATAGGTTTTGTTGAATCCTTCGTATACCCAGCCGTTCATAGTTGTCCACATTAAGTAGATTTCCGGATCACGACCTTCCCAGCGAACCAACATGTCTTTTGCTTCCCGCAATAAATCGGTTTCGTTTTTCGCTAAGTCTTTAATTTTATCGCGAATGGCACTTTGTGTTTTTTCATCTTTTCCATCAAGTGCGTCATCCAATTCTTTGAATTTAGCTACGGTTGTTTCCGAGAAACCGTCAAAATCATCCGATTCCCATTGTGCAATGATTGCTTTGGCTTCAGTATTGAAATGTTTATCGAATTCTACATAGTATTTCCCAACCAGTTTGTCTCCTTTTAAACCTGTATTTAATGGTGTTTCACGTTCACCGCGATCATTTAACGGAGAAAATTTGCTCCAGGCAAGCATGCTTTTGCAAATGTGAATCCCGCGGTCGTTTATGATCTGTGTTTTGATGACTTTATTTCCGTTCGCTTTTAAGATCTGGGAAACTGAATATCCTAAAAAAACGTTTCGTAAGTGACCTAAATGCAGCGGTTTGTTCGTGTTGGGTGAAGAATACTCCACCATGATTGTTGGTTTGGAGTCGGCTTCCTGAAACCCGAAGTTTTGGGCGCTTTTTACTTCATTTAAGGCTTTCATCCAATAGGATTGAGGATAGTGGAGATTTAAAAATCCACCTACAATTGAGAAATCTGATATCAATCCTCTTGAGATCAGGTAATTTCCTATTGTTACTCCTATCTCGTCAGGTTTTTTGCCTAATAATTTGAGGTACGGGAACAAAACCAGGGTTTTATCTCCGTTAAATTCTTTTTTCGTTTTTTGAAAGGTGAATGTCAAATCCGAAAGCTCCGCATTGAAAATACTGTTGAAGTTTTCGGCTAATTCTTTTTCTATAATATGTTCCATTATTTTCTTTTCTAAGGTTCAAAAAGGACAAGCGTTCAAACGACTCAAATGCATTGAGGATTGGATCTTTTGAACTTTTTTGAACGTTTTCATTTTGTTACTACGGATGACAAAATGTCGAATGCTACTTCTGCCATCTTGTTCTTTTTATTGTCCAGACAAGGGTTTACTTCAACCATTTCCAGGCAAACTACTTTTTCGTCTTGCATTAAAAGCTGCAGAATTTCTTTTGCTTCTTCTGGTGAAAGACCGTTTCCTACCGGAGTTCCTGTTCCGTATGAGGTTAATTCGGGGTCCATGGAATCTACATCGAAAGAAATGTAGATCATTTCACATGTTTCCAATTGTTTTTTTACTGCCTCAACTACGTTTGGAACTCCCAGCTGCCTGACATTTTCTACCGTATGATTCGTAATATTTAAACGCTCCAGGATAGAAACTTCTTCTTCCTCGCAGTCACGTACCGCAATGTAAACCAGGTCGGCCGGATTGACCATTGGTTCCGTAAAAGCACTTTTTTGAAATGCATCCCACAATTCGGCTGTTTCAGGATCTACTTCGTTGTGTTTGTGTTCAATATTGTTGTTGTTCAGTGCAATCGACAAAGGCATTCCGTGAATATTCCCGGATGGAGTAGTGTAAGGCGAATGGATATCAGCATGGGCATCAACCCAGATTACGCCTAAACGTTTGTCGGGAAACTGACTTTTGATTCCGGCAATTGTTCCGGCTGCAGAACCGTGATCTCCCGCTAAAACAACCGGGAAAAGCTCGTTGCTTAATTCAGTTGCAACAGCTTCTTTCACCGCAAAAAACACTTTTGCATAACTGTCAATGTATTTGGCAAATTTGAATGAAGTTGCTTTATCCAAAGCTGCATTTTGATCTTGAATCGTTTGGATCGGAAACTGACCGAAAAAATCAGACTGAGCGTTTCGTGCTGCAGTAAAAAGTGCTGTAGGTCCGGCAGAAGAACCGCGGGTTCCGGCTGTAATTTCCGAATTATTTACTATTAAAGAGTAGTTTCGTTCCATGGATTCAATTTCGTTGCAAAAGTAGTCATGAATTGTCGAGTTAACAAATGACTGTTGAGACTGTTGAATAACAAAAAGTTAACCGAATGAAAATCAAAGATTATCTTTACAATTCATTTTAGTTAATAATGACAAACATACTTCGTAATACGTGTATTCTCCTAAGTACCGTATTGTTGCTTTCCTCCTGCGGCGATTCCTCTAAAATAAAAGAGGGAACGATCCAATATTCGGTTGATTACCCGGATCAAAAAGGAAACCTTTTCTTATATAATATCCTGCCTAAAGAGATGAAAATGAAATTTAAGGACGGGAAAATGCAGTCTTTGATTCAGAAGGTAGATATCAAAAACGCGCTCCTGGTGGACTGTAACAAAAAAGAAGTTGCGGCTTATTTTCAATACGGTGCAGACGTTTTTAATGTGAAACTGAATACTACTGATATCGATAAAATGCTTTCCGATCAGAAAGAATACAAAGTGGTTTTCACGAAAGAAGAAAAGGAAATTTTGGGCTTTACAGCAAAGAAAGCTTTAGCAACCTGTGTGACAGATCCAAAAGATAGAATTGAACTTTGGTATACAGAGGAAATTGAATTAAAGAATTCCAATTGGTACAATCCGTTCAAGGTTGTTCCGGGAGTTTTAATGGAATACGCCATAGACCGTTACGGTGTGAGAATGGTGTTTAAAGCGAATAAATTTGATGAAACGCCGGTTTCGGATAAAGATTTGGAACTGCCGAAAAGTGGTGTTCAGAAATCTTATATTGAATATAATAATTATTTGAACGGGTTCTTTAAACCTTTTGAGAAATGAGATTAGTTTTTACAGTATTTGCAGTTAGCTGCGCATTTTTATCGCTTGCACAAAAAGAACCTCTGCAAGGTGTTTTTGAATACACAGCAACTATTATGGTTCCTGATACAAACGTGATTTACAAACAATGGAGCGTAGTCATAAGAACAAATGATACCATTGTACGGGTTGAAACTGAAACCGAAATGTTCGGAAACCAGGTTTACTTGCGGAATATTCCTTTGAATAAAGCGTACTTATTGCTGAATATGGGGAATAAAGGCTACGCTATCCAGACAGATTTGAGTAAAAAACCGGAGGCTGAAAAAGAAGCGCAGTACACCATTACCAAAGTCAAAGGCAAGAAGAAAATTGCCGGTTACAAATGCCAGAAATATCATGTGAATGATCTGATGGACGGAAAAGTAGTTGGTGACGGCTACGATTGTTATTTCACAAAAAAAATAAGCAACAAATACCTCGAAGTCTACCCTGAAGTTCCGGGTATGGCATTGGATTACTACATTCCAACCAGCGAAGGATTGATTCATTATGAACTCATCTCATTCAAAAAAGAAGTCGTTGACCGTAATTTGTTCGGCGTTCCTTCCGATTATGAGAAAATCACCTTCGACCAGTTCATGAACATGTTTGTCGGCGGAGAAGAGGGGGAAGAGCATTAAGTGTTCACACCTGCCACTTCGATACAAAATCCGAGGGACGAGGATTTTACTTAGTCTGACAGGTGCGTTGAGTCAAAATATGCGATGTGACTGTGTTTCTTCTATGTGTTAAAAATCCCGGATTACCTTAACTAACACTAGCATGTTTATACTTCACGTCCAATCCCTTCAATCTGCCTGACAATCT
>CAMLIF010000088.1 GCA_946479985.1 uncultured Flavobacteriales bacterium | reverse complement strand
ATTCAGTCTGACGAGGAAATCGTAAATATATCAAAATCAGATTTATACTTTAGTAGTCTTGTCGACATCTGCGTATGTGCTCGTCGGCATTTCTCTGTGTCATCGCTAAGCTTGAGCGGCATGCCATCAGTATAGGCGTTGCAGCATAAGAAAAAAGGACCTGCTCACTGAACAGATCCTTTTCAACATTAAATAAAGTTTATTTACATCTTCACAAACGACTCTGCATATTTCTTGCCGTCTGCCGTTTCAATTACTAAGAAATATTTTCCGGCAGCAAGTGTTGAAATTCCGATTTTGGAATCTTTCTTAGCTGTTTCCAATACTTCTTCACCTAACTGGGTGTAAATATGAATAGTTTTTACGTCTAGCAAATCAAAATTCTCAATGGTAACGTAATCCATTGCAGGAACAGGATATAATGTCAGTTTTTTACCGTCGATTTCCAATAAGCTCAATGGGCTCGATCCTTCAACTACAGTTAATGGAACATTGATATCCGGATTGATGATGTTGTCAATGTGTCCTGACGGCCATTTGATGAATACAGAATCGATTTCAGTTGCTTCACCAATTCCGAAATGAGCATTTAATGTGTTCATATAACGAAATCCGTCACCACTGCGCACATCGCGGATTTGTTTTCCCCAATCACCATAGATTTCAATGCGGGCACCAATTCCATTCGAGTTACTTTGAATTCCCTGTAGATTGATCGTTATCCAGTTATTCTCATTGCGGTCGTTCATATATATAGTACTTCCGTTACGAATATCCAGGAAACCATCGTTGTTCAAATCGCCTACTGAGCCACTCGTAAATGCATAAACACTTGGCGAGAAGGTCATGTCTCCGTTATTGAACATAATTTTGCTGCCACCTCCGAGTACGTCCGTAAAACCATCGTTGTCAAAATCAAACGAAACGTGTTCAATACTCAAGCTTGTATTTTCCTGCCAGCCTGATCCTACTGAAATATTTGAGAAAGTTCCGTCGCCATTATTTTTCATCAGTTTATGTGTCCCGTCATCAGTTGAGCTTGCACCAATCACTGCGTCCATCCACCCGTCGTTATCATAATCGTTCCATGCAGAAGACCATGTTTGAATGGGGTCAGCCATATTTGAAATGATAGAAACATCCGTATAATTGCCACCACCATCGTTTCGGTGTAATTCGTTGATCTTTGCTGTGGAACCTCCGCCACGGCATTTTGCAATGAAAAGATCCTGGTCACCGTCATTGTCATAATCCGTCCAGATCGAACCGTAATTTCCGCCTTCCGTATGATCTCCAAGTCCACCCTGGTGGAAAGTCAGATTTCCGTTTCCGTCATTGATATAGTAAACATTCGGATCAACGTCATGACATGAAAACGCATCCAGGTTTCCGTCATTATTAATGTCAACGAAATTGGTTCTTTGGCAGAAAACATATTCCGGCCCTGAAACTTCTGTAAACCCTGTTCCTGTTGCATTTGCGATCATGAAAGTTACTCCTGAACCGCTTCCGTACATAATATCATTGAATCCGTTTTTGTCTATGTCACCAACTGCTAAACTCCAGCTAGGTTGGAAAGTTGTAGTGGAAGTAGGAATTGTAGTTGTAACAAACGCTCCAAAAGTTTGCTGATACAAGATCTGAACACTTGAAGCAGAAACAGTAACAATGTCATCCAGGAAATCACCGTTCATATCTACTACCGCGAGCCCGTAAGTTCCGCTAATAGTTGGGAAATTGTATGGAGTAAACGTTACCGGTGGTGTAATTGGCTCTACAATCGGACTTTCTGTGATCTGAAAGCTAAATCCTGCTGAAGACCAGCGGTTATCAAACGCAATGGTGTAAGTTGTTCCACCAATAACGTTGAAGCTTGTTGTTGAAGTTAATCCGCTTCCTCCGTCGTCGTCACCTTCAACACAAACCAGTGAACCACAAGTTCCCGAGTAAATGTGAACGCGTGTATCAACTCCTGCTGTTGCCGCTAAATCTGTTGTAACTGTTACAGTGTAATCAGCACCTGGGGTATATTTATACCATTCTCCGGCTGTAGCTCCGGTACCGTTTTCAGCACAAATTACTGCCGGAACCTCAGAACCGTCAACTGCCGAAACCACATAAGTTCCTGCAACAACTGCAGAGGCCGTGGCACAGGTGTTCTGCGCTTGCGAAAGCAACGGAAGTCCCATTAAAAAAAGTAAAGTAATGTTTGTTTTCATAGCGTCTGGTTTTATTAATTAATATTTGTAGTTCACTGTATTTAATTGCAGGTAGTTTTCCAATTGATCCAGTCTTCCAATAGCTGAAGCCCTTCTTCATGAACGAGACTTCTTCCGAGCAAAGGCATGCGTTCACTTTGTACCGTTGATCCTAAACGATAATACATCATGGATCTGACTTTATCACTTGGTTTAATAATGTAAGCAAGTGTTGAGTTAATAAATTCTTCCGGCTCCACGCACAATCCGAGATTGATCGGGTCGGATGTTTCTGAGAATGCTAATCGCATTGGTCTGTAATCGCAATGTTTTCCTTCACTGTGACAATGTGCGCAGTTAATATCTACATACGATCGGAAACGCTGATCAATGGTTTTTGTTTGATCCATGTAATTCACTGTAGAAACAATGTTTCCCGGAAGATTGTTCGCCAAATAACCGATAGATATTAATTTCTGAAGTTGATTTTGTGTTCCACTCGAATACGGGTAATCAATATTCATGTTTTGTGGCTTAATTCCGATCGGAATGGGTTGGTCGTTCAGTTTATGGCAAGTCTGACATTCCGTTCCCGAAGGAATCCGGTATGCGGTAGATTTCACCTCGCTCCCTTCCATCCAGCTGATATTCGTATAACTTCCGTTCAGATCCAGGTAAGCTTCAGTTTGTTCGTCGTTCCACACATAATTTGCGAAGATCCAGCCACTGGCTTTTCGGATCATAATCCGTGTTTCGATGATTCGTGTATTTCCCGAAGGCTGCACGTTATCATAATAGAATGTTTTGATTAAAGCGGCTCCAACAGGTAAATCCAAAATAGTATGATCGTTCACATAAGTTCCCTGGGTTCCTTCAGGGAGCCAAATGAATCGTTTTTTGTGAGCATAATCGGTAAATAATCCGGAAGCAGGTTCATAAGGAATAACCCCATCATTGGGGGTTTGATCTTTCATGTTACCGGTAAAAAACCGATAATCGGACAATTCCGGGAAAGGAACGCTTTCCAGGTTCACCGAAACACTTGTTGTATCAACTACTGCGGGTGGAATAGGTTCTATAGGTTTCTTCTTTTTACAAGCTGGGGTAGCAATCAACATACAGGCGCACATGCTTAATGTGAACACATAAATAAAATAGCGTGCAGTAAATGTTCTTTGTTGTTTCATATGTAGCATCCAACTTGAAAAGCACAACCTTTTCTATGAGCGGGTGACTCAAGGTTATCCTTTTTGGTAATCTTTTACAGTTATAGAATGATAATATACAGAAATAGTTGCTTACAAATTTATTTCTGTGAAATTATTAATAGTATAGAAACTTTTCCATTGAAATTTAACAGCTCTCAGATTGGAATCGGGGCGCTAAGATTCATACGAATGTCTGGTGTTGTATAAAATGATGTAAATCTCTTTTCGGACGTTTTGTCGGGTAAAGCGAATGAAATATCACAAAAATTCAGTAATTCGGTCTTTTTGACGGGGTTTTATTCACGGTTTGTTTTTTGACGAAACCGCGATTGTGAAAACATCAAACTATAGATACGGTTCTGCTGCAGAAAGCATCATTTATCCGCTGCTCATTGAGCTGATGATGCTCGTAGCCTGGTGGGCAGAAAAAGTCATGGGCCATTCGCTTGTTAATCTGGGTGTAAAACCCGGAGAATGGTCGCACTGGTACGGATTGTTTTTTATGCCCTTGCTTCACGATCCGGACAATTACGAGCATATACTCAATAATTCTATTCCATTCCTCATTCTGACCTGTGCACTATTCTATTATTACCGGGATATTGCCTGGCGTGTGTTAGGGATTTCATGGTTTGGCACCGGTTTATTGGTTTGGTTGTTCGCTGAATCCGGTCACGTGCATATCGGAATGTCAGGTGTATTGTATGCTCTTTTTGGTTTTCTGTTCATTTCAGGGTTTTTCAAACAGGTCCGAAATCTGCAGGTGCTTTCATTAGCTGTTAGTTTTATATACGGCAGCATGATCTGGGGAATTTTCCCAAATGAGAAAGGTATTTCGTGGGAAGGACATTTCGCCGGATTATTGATTGGATTATCGTTGGCGGTTGTATTCAGAAAACACGGCCCCGTGCGAAAAAAATTCCAGTATGAAATTGAACATGAACTCGGAATTGAACCACCGGATTTTGAAGGTCAGTGGATTCAGAGACAGGAAGAATCGGAACAGTTGCGCAGAATTCAGGAAGAGCTCATCCAAAGACAGCAGCAGGCCTTACATATTGTCTATCACATTAAACCACAACAGGCTCAGGAAGAAAAACCTGCGGACGATAACGGGAATGAAGATTAGCAGTCCCACCACTGATCATTGCCCAGTTGCTGAACGGAAACGTCATTGTTATCATTTCGGCAGTTCTTAGTTCCATGTCTTCGCCCAGTAAATAGGTAGCCAATTCCGAAATTCCTTCGTTATGACCAACCAATGTTACAGTTTTCTCCTGAAGAGTTTGTAAAAATGTAAAAAGCTGCCCGCGGTTTGCTAAGTAAAGATGGTTGTGTAGCTGAAAAGGATGTTTGGTTCCCAAATGCTGCTGAATGATTGAATATGTCTGCTGTGTTCGAAAAGCAACCGAAACATGAACCTCCCCTAATTCAACAAATTGAATCCGGATATTCTTTCCAAGTACGTTCGACTGAGAAACTCCTTTCGGAGCTAATTCACGTTCTTTATCTCCGCCGGTTGCGGATCTCAACTCCGTTTTGGCATGTCGAATTAAATTTAAAGTCAACATATATTATTGTATTTACCAACCATTCCCAAATATAAGCCGTTTAGGACAATATGTATAGAAGGAGCATATTAATTTTAGTAACTTGCATAATCAACGCCAAATAAAATCTCTGGTATATAGCATGCAATTGAACACCGAAATATTGAAGGCCTGTCAAAAGAACGACCGGCGGGCACAAAAGATGGTGTACGAGTTTTGCTACATGAACTTCATCAAGATGTGTATGAGATATAACACAAACCATGAAGACGCACGTTTTGTGCTCAATAATGGTTTCTTGAAAATTGTGAAGGGATTGGATGCTATTGATTTAACTACCCTGAACTTTTACTCCTGGGCCAAGCGGATTATGGCTAATGTGATCATCGATGAATATCGGAAAAATAAGAATCACAATGCACACATTAGTGTTACTGAAAATGAATCTGAATTGGCATATCATGCCGATTCGCACCAAAATAACGCTGAGAGCGATTTGGGTGTGGAAGCTATCATGAAATTGTTGGATCAGCTCCCGTCAACGAGCGCACAGGTGTTTTCCCTGTTCGTGATTGAAGGATTTTCCCACAAAGAAATAGGTGAGTTATTAAAAATGACAGAAGGAACTTCAAAATGGCATTTATCTACAGCACGAAAACAGCTGCGCGATTTATTGCAGGAAATGGAAGTGGTTTCTGAAAACAAATTCGCAATATGAGTCAGAATTCTCATTTTTCAGATCAAGATCTTGACATGCTTTTCAAGGAAGCTGCTGACCAGGTTACTGTTCCTGCTTTTGATGATGCGTATTGGGCAGAAGTAGAATCTATGCTGCCGGTTAAGAAACGCAAAGGGATTATTTTTTGGTTTACTGTTGGAGGAATTCCTGTTGTACTGGGAATCATCGGGCTTACTTTGTTCGGCTGGACTAGAAACGAACAATCTCTGGCTCAGAAACCAGCAGTAGATCAAACACCTCAACAATCATTTACTATACCTGATAAAGTTTCCCAATCTTCGGCTCCGGTTTCCAATGTGTCAGAAGCGAACAAGCCAGTGAAACAACAACCCCGATTATCGGATTTTGAAACCCGCAAAAACACTGGAAATATCGTACATACCGTACAAAATCCGGCTGGCATTCTGGATCAGAAAACATTTGTTCCAATTCTACAAAAAACACAATCTGTTCCGAATTCAGATGGCAAACAATTGTTAGCAGAGATCAAGGAGGATGATCGTTTATTAGGACAGAAAGCGATGATTTTTACTGTCCCTGTTACTTTAAATGACGTTGAGATGAATCGTAAAGCGAATCGTTCACTGCCCGTTTACATCGATTTTGCTTTAGGTTACGGTCAATCGTATCGCCAGATAGCTTTCGAGAATAATTGGATGTCGCAGTTCAAAATTGGAGCAGGTATTTATACCGGGATCGGAAATATGAGCCTGACTGCCGGGATTGATCTAAGAGCAGAAGTTCCGGGTAATTTATCGCGCGTTACGTCTGATGCTTCGGTATCGAACGTTACAAATATGCGTGGCATTTATAGTGTAGAATTTCCGCTTTATGCCGGCGGAAGCTGGGGCAGAAGTAGTCTTGGTGCAGTAATGGTTCCTGGAATTCAACTTGGATACTCTGGAACAAGCACCCGTTACGAAAACTCAGCACTTGTTTCAAGAAACCAGGTAGTTGGGACCATTCCCGATTCCAAATCACTGACCATGGAGTTTGGAGCGAGATACGGATACGCATTGACCGAGCGCGTTCAGTTTGCTGCCTCAATGAATGTAGATGTGCTTCGTCCGTTTCAGTCGGATACTTATTCAGGTGAGATCAGAAAACTTCCGGTTTCTTTCTTCCTTGGCTTACGAAGAACATTTTAAGAGATCTGCCTCCACCTAAATCTTTTCCCAGAATGTACTAATGTTGAATGGAAAATGTTTCCCGCAAATGCGCGGATAATAGAGCCACCTACCGGATGGCTCTATGATTACAGATATTTGATCTTTTATTGCAAAGCATGAGACAGTCGAATAATTAGAAAGGACGTTTTAACCAAATATTAGCACCAATTTTTTCGCTTATTCTTCTAGCATTTGCTCGTCTGTCCTGTGTCAGCCGCGGCTGATCGAAGTATAGGCGTTGCGGGAAGCTTTTAAATCATCTGCCAGCAGATCATTCAAATAATAATACTTGCTATGGTTAAAGTTGATCTGAATATTCAGCACGGGTGAGTTTTTTCATACATTTGTGGCAAAAACTACTCTGCATGAACAACTTAAAAACATTAGTAGCATCTTTCATTATTTCCGTAAGTGCTATTGCCCAACCAATTTTAACAGACGCTAATTTCTCTACGGTTAATGAGAATTATGTGTTCAGCACATTGGTTGATCTCACGGTCGATTACAATTCAACCGGTGCAAATTACAATTGGGACTTCTCAACATTGAGCACCACAGATCAGCGTTGGCTGATCAATAAACCAGTCAATCAGGCTGGTCAATTGGCCAATCTTTTCTTCGGAAGTTTTGCTCCTGCCGCTTATAAAGCAACTTATTTTGCATTGGCAACGGATCTTCCTATTGATGAATGGACTGCAAGTTTCCCGGTTACTTTTGATGAAATTTCTCAGTTTACCAAAAACACAAGTACCTCTATAAACAGCATTGGTTTTGAATTCGTGATCTCCGGACAAGGTGTAGCCGCGAAATCAGATACTATCGAACATCGTTACGAACTGCCTTTAGAATACGGCGACAGCTACAGTTCGAGAGGATATACAGATTTGGACATGAATCCTATTTACGATGCAAAATGGAGACAACACCGCAGTCGCGTTTCAAATGTAGACGGTTGGGGAACAGTTGCAACGCCATGGGGAACTTTTACGGCACTTCGCATTCATCACCGAATTGAGGAGGTTGATTCGTTCTACGTAACAGTAAATGGGAACGGTACATGGATTCCGATCCCTGTTCCTGATGCTCACATTTATGAATGGAGATCATTGGATGATAAAGAACCAGTTATGACCATTAAAACTTCTGAAGTTGCAGGAAATGAAGTTGTAACAGCTATTGAGTACCGGGATGAGTATAACGGATTAGGCGTTGAGAATTTAAATGTTAATCTTTCTGTTTACCCAAATCCTACCACGGAGATTATCTCGTACGAATTATCTTCCAAACCGAGTAATGTGAGTTTTATCGACATGAAAGGAAAAGTGGTATTAACACAGGCAATAGATAAGTTGCAGGGAAGTATTGATATTGCTAACTTTGCTCCTGGTTCTTACCACATGGTAATAAACACTGATCAAGGAGTAATTTCCTCTTTGATCGTAAAGAAATAAAAAAACAGCTTAAAAGTAAGTCCACTGTCGCCACATAGCATTTGTTACGTGGAGGAAAGTCCGGGCAGCATAGAGTACCGTGCTTCCTAACAGGAAGGTCCGTTTGCTGCAAGGTGAACGGAACAGCTAGTGCAGCAGAAAATAAACCGCCGTAATGTCTTCGCAAGATGGCGTTGCGGTAAGGGTGAAAAGGGGGTGTAAGAGACCACCGTTCCGCCGGCGACGCGCGGAAGCTAGGTAAACCTCACGGGCTGAAAGATCATGTAAACCAGAGAAGAGGCGACTCGTTTCGTTCCATCCGTTTCGACGGTGAAGAGATCTGGAGGGTAGATCGATTGATCCCGGGAGTGATCCCGGGACTAGATAAATGACAGTGTAATGCCGATCCGCCTCTGGCGGGGAGTCGGCAGGATACAGAACCCGGCTTATGACTTACTTTTAAGCTGCTTTTTTAAGATCCTGAACCAAACGATTGAAGCTTGAAATTTCATCAGAATTGCAAAGTAGCAATACTCTGCGGATATCGCCGTCCAGATTATAAGTGAACTGCGCTCCTCGGAACCACAGGAAACGTGCAGTGCGCATACGTTTCAAATGTTTGATATCTACCACTTTCGATTTGTTCGTTAAACGGTACGTGACGATGAGATAATCACCGTGAACAGAACCAGTCACAATTTTCTTGCAAGTTTGATAGAAGAGAAACCCGGCAATGAGTGAACTTGCCATCGTAATGCCAATTTGAATAAGGCTCAGTTTAAGATAAAGCGACAAACCAATACTTGATATAAATAACAAGAAAATGGCCGATCTGTAAATTAAACGAAGTTTTAGGGAGAACAACGGTGAACGTAGTAAGAACCGGGTCCCTGGATTAATTGGATTTTGTCTAGTAGCTGTGCTTCTCATAACGTTAATAATTATGATTTATACAATTTTAATAAAAAAAAGTTACAAAAAAGCAATTTTGAGAAGATAAGTTGCACTACGTTAATAGTTTAACGACATATTTCGGATAACATAATTAGGTTCCGTATTTTTTATACACGATAGTTGATTTCTAGCGGCGGCAACGTTTTTGTGCCTGTCAATTATCCAGGAAACTAAAAAGTTTGCGTTGCTTCCGTTACGGGAATATTTAGCAATAAATAAACAACTTTTTTGAGAAATATGTTTTTTTCGGTATGAAATCAGGTGCTTGCAGTAGTAACGATCTGCCCGAAACGTACTATCATATTCGGTTTGTTTCTTTGCAAGTGTTGATATTGACCAAAGTGTTTCATTGGACGGCTTCCTGTGCCTGCTGCCTAACAATACATCTTTCAATTCGTTTCTGCTGATGGAGAAAAAGTACCGTTTTAATAACTTCTGGTTGTAGAATTTAGGCGATAAGCTGTCTTTTTTATGCCAGGTATTAAAGTTGATTGGTTTACAATCATTTATGGTGTCTTTTGGCTTTGTAAGAACTAAAGGGTCATGACAGACCGGGAACCACATTTTGTGTTTTGTACTGAATTCACTTTCCAGATCTTTCCACTTTTTACTTTGAATGGGAGCAAGTAATCCATGTTCATGAAGTTTTTCCCTAATCGAATCATTCGAAAACCATAAAACGTCTGCTCCGGTATTGTATCTGTCAGATTTTGCTAGTTCAAAATATTCATCCGGTTCGATAAAACGGATCCGAACATTGCATTTCGTTTTTTTCTCAAATTCCTGAATGATCAGGGAATCTGTATCGGTAAGTTCATCAGTGAACAGAAATACTTCCTGCTTGCGATCTGGTCTTGCCTCATTCAGGACACATGAACCCAGTAAAAGCAATGCCGCTATGAAGAATATGATTTTTTGCATGTTCATCGTAATTCAAAGATAATTCAATTGTTAAGTCAAAGTCGAAAAAGGGAATTTTTCGTTCAAAGCGCCAATAACTCACCACTATTGACTACTGCCAGTTAACTAATCACTACCTTTGTAACCTTCATTTAAAAAATTCAAGGTGAGTTCTTCCAAACAACAGCAGCAAAAACTAGCAACAGTAACAACCGATTTACGCAGTGGTGATGAAAAGAAGATCAGTTCAGCCCTAAAATCACTTCATGTTCACGGTAATTCATCTGTTATTTACGTCTTGCTGGAAATATGGGAAAATGGACTATCACCTCAGAATGAATCAGATATGAAGGAACTTTTGGTTGGGTTGAAAGATACCTCAACGATTACTCCGTTGATAGAAGGATTCAGAACAACCGATAATCGTGAGTTCCAACGAAAACTATTAAACATTTTCTGGAATTCGAAACTCGATTTCTCTCCTTTTTTGTCTGATTTCATTGTTTTCGCAATCGAAGGTGACTTCATGGATTGTTTGGAATCATTGACGGTAATTGAACAATTCGAATCTACTGTTCCGGAATCCGCCATATTAGAATCTCAATTATTATTGAAAGAGTTCTTTTCGAAAGAAGATAGACTGGAGGAAAAGAAATACCAGCTGCTTCAGGAAATTATGATTCTCCTGAAAGATTTTGATGCAAATGGAGAATTAGACGAGTTTTATTACGAAGAGGATTAAAACCGGCTTGTATTCGCTATTCCACTGCCCCTAGCTAAAGCGGCATACGATTAGTGTAAACGGATGGATTGAAGTCACTGGGAATAAAAAACGTTACCTTTTCCCAAAATTTGCATTCACCCGGGCAATGATTCGAATAACATTAACTCTAATCTTATTTCTCTGTTGTTTTACAACCGGGCTAACACAATACTGGCTCAGCTCAAAATCCCGCGACGAACTGTTCCGTGGTTCAAAAAATCCGGTTACGCTCTATGCTGAGAAAGAATCTGAAGTTATACTCAAATCAAGAGACAGCGTTACTATTGTAAAAATAGCGAAGAACGAGTTTACGGTTGAACCCACATGCCAAGCAAAGCAGATTACGCTTTTTGCAGTAGATTCGCTTACCAATGACACTTTAAAACAACAAGCCTTTAAATTGCGAAACATTCCACCGTACCAACTATATGTTGGAAATGTGAATAATGGTGAAGAAACCCGACTACTTCCAAATGCCTGGATCTCCTATCGTATCCGGGAATTTGTTCCGATTGACAGAAGATGTTCTGTAAGAAGTTTTACACTCGAGGTGAACGGTGAAATTTATGAAATCAATGGAGACAGAATTCCCAGGGAAACCGTGGAAGAATTGTACAAACTACGGCGATTATTCGGAAGTCCAAATCTCACCATTTCTATTCAGGCAAAAATTACCTGTTCAGATTGTGTTATGCGTAACGTTTCAACTTATATCATCTTAATCTGACTTCATGAAGCAATTCCTTACAATTTCTCTCATCTTCGCATTCAACATTCTTTTTGCTCAGCAGCGCATAACGGTAATAGATAAAAGCCCGGAAAACATATTCCTTTTTGATGAGACAAATCCGCAAAGTCTGGTTGGATTATTCAACCGTAATTCTTTGCCGTTTAACCCCATGTCGCTGAATACTTCTATTCGTCTGGCGAATGAAGGATTGATGGAAAACAAGCCATTCAAAGTTGGAAATCAATCTGATATTGCATTAACCACTTCACAAGGCGAAGATAGTATGATGGTGCTTGATGGCGTTCTGCAATTCGTTTATCCGATGCCCGATTTCTACAACACCGATTTCCAACATATTTCACGCTTGTTGTTGTACGAGCATAATACTGTTTCAAACGGTAAACAGCACTACATCATCGATTCTATTGGCTACGCAAAGAAATACGATTCGAAGGGGAAATACGAATTGGTTGGAACCATTGATTTCAAAGCAATTGATAATGACTACGAGTTATTTTACGTTGAGCCGCTTTCCTTTACTTCGTTTCAACAGCTGATGGCCGGTGATTTTCTTTCTCAGATAAAAAACAATCAGATGAATGAGAATCCTATGCAAATAAGACCTGTTCTCAACTGGAATTCGGGCTTGAGCGAAAACTACTATTCCGATATCTTCGAAATTCTGCAGCCAGGCAGACCAAGAATGCGCTATTGGAACGACAGAAATTTCCTTTGGCCAATTGAAGGCAGCGGAATCATTGAAAATAGCCTGATAGATCTCGAAAAGCATTATGGAGAAGGAAATGTTTATGGTTTTCTACAGGAAGATTCAAATATTCCACTAGCGAATATTTACGGAGAAGACTCAATGATTATTGATGGTGGGAACCTCTTGTTTGTATATCCTGAACGTATTTTTTATCCATCATGGATTGATGTACAACCTAAAAAAGCGTGGCTGGTTTATAGTGTTTCATCGGAATCACTCACACCGAAAAACAGATTAGAACGGATTATTTTTACTGATACAGAAAACATGCTGCTTGCCGAGTTCAATTGTTCTGATTCAAGTGCTGCGTTATACACTAAGTATTTGCAGGAAGCGGGAGTTCAGACTGAAGTTCCTGTTTCCGAAAACTGGAAAACGGCTTTGTTGAAAGCACGATTGCCCGGAAAGAAGTATGCTGTTTCGAAGAAAGGTGATCTTAAAAAATTGGCGAAGGAGTTTGAGGTGATGGAGGATGTGGTTAAGTAACAATGGAGGGTTAACTTAGAACGCCTCAGTCTGACGGGGAAATCAGATATTCATCAAAAAGCTGAAAGAATGCATTCAACTTCAGGTCAAACTTTCCTTTAGTTAAACTCAGGCAAGCAATGTTTTCTATCTTGTGAAAACGGTTGGTTGGAAGCTCAGTACAGATATAGACATCAGAGACCACTTTACTTCCACTCTCCCATGAATGATCCGTCACAAAAAGAACATTTAGTTCCAACTTATCAAAGGATCTCTCAACAATCCATCTTTCTTCAAACCACCATGGAATTTCTGAATTCTTATCGAAAATTTGAATGAGTTGGAAACCCCGATCTTCTATTCCAGCTTTAATAAGCAATTTGAACTTTTGCATTTCTTATTTCGTGATTCTGAACTGTAGCCCCTCCTGCTCCAATGCTTCTTTCAACTTTGGTATGGCGCTCTTCCCGATTCCATGCAGTTTGAGGATTTCTTTTTCAGAATAGGTTGCTAATTTCTCCAATGAATCAATTCTTTCGTTCTCTAAAGCGCGAATAGCCGGAGCGCTCAGTTCAGATAAAAATCCTTCTGTTGGCTTACGCAGTTTTTCGCATATCGGGCAGGTCGGACAATCACCCGTCTTAAAATATCTATGACCCTTTTCGCATGTTTTCTCCATAACTGAAGGTTTCTTATTGAACAACCAGGAATTTATGAAACACTTGTTTCTCCTGATTATAACCAGTCACCCAATACGTTCCTTTCTGCCAGGAAGAAGTAACAAAAGTACTCTTGTCTTCCGGTTTCAGCCGCTGGGAGACGAACTTCCCAGCTGCATCAGTTACAACTATTCGATCAGTAGGAACAACTGTTTCAACAGTTACAGAACCCGAAGCCGGATTCGGATATAAGACAACAGCTTCCAAATCAGAAGTTTCGTTTATATCCAGGTTCTGACCTTTCAAAGCAATGGCATATTCACCTTTCAAAAGATTGGTAACATTCATCGTTCCGGTTTTATCGGTTGTATTTCCCATGGTTTTAGTGTAAGTAGGGAACTCATACCAATCAACGGAACGGTCGGGGCGATAAAGTAAAATAAGACTGTCTTCTGCACCTGTGATCAGCAAATGATCTAGATAAGCATTTCCACCTGTAGTTTGTCCGCTGTAACGGAAAGTAGCATTTGTACTAAACCCGGAATCCCAGATTCCATCAACACGCCAGTAGCGCTGCGGAGAGATTACGTAACCGGTCGACCAATCAAAAACCGGGTCCGGAGCAGCCCAATTGTGCTCTACAACTACAAAAGCAGAATCAGTCACACTTTGTACTTGTAAGATCAAATTTGAATGTGTTAACTGTTTTGTTCCTGTTGTTGTGTATGTAGCGTAATTTGCTGTAACCGCATGAGAGATCAATTCGTCGCGGTTCAAATAACCCATCGAAGGCTGGAAAGGAACCGTTACAGTAACCGTATTGTTCATTCCTGAAGAATAGATTGTTTCCTCAAAGGTATTCCAGTTGTTATCGCGCAAAGTCAAGGTTACCGGAATTTGGTTTCCATAATTTGCTCTGGCAACCAATTTCTGTTTCAGGTGAATGGTTACGTCGTATTGCCCGCCATTTGGAATAACACTTAACGAATCAATAGAAACATGCGGCCAGCCACCCTGAAAAATCCAGTCGGCGAAGAAATTATTCAGATCAACACCGGTAATTGCACTTAGATCATCACGGTACTCAATGGCATCGATATCCGAGAATTTGTTTTGTTCCAGCAATTCGGATAATCCATTAAAGAAAAGTGAATCGCCTAGATACGCACGCAGCGTGTGAATCATATCCGCGCCCTTCGTATATGTTGTATAGCCGTAAGTATGCTCCTGCGGAACTCCGGAAAGCGGCCAGTAACCGGCATCTTCGATGTGGCAGGTGCGCAATAATTCTTTGTGCTGATTTCTCACCTGCGCTTCATAAGCACCTCGACTCGTAAATTCTTCTTTGAAAAGATACTCACAATACGCAGCACTTCCTTCGTTAATCCACATATCTTCAGCTGTACGACAAGTCACCAAATTGCCCCACCAATGATGTGATAATTCATGCGCCATTACCGATTGCCAGCCTAAACTTCCATCGGCCGCAGCCTGCGGGAAAGCAATATTCATGGCATGTTCCATTGCTCCGGCAGTCATCGGAACCAAAACATAACCAACACGATCCCATTGGTATGGACCCCATTTATCTTCAAAAATGTCGAACGCTTCTTCCATGTTCGTGAAGGATGCATTCATATCCGAAACGTCGGTTGAATGCGCAGCCAGCATAACCGGAACAGGATTATTTTGGTAATCCGTAAATGTATCATTGACAAAAACGTAATTCGAAACCGCCAGCGAGATCAGGTAAGACGGAATCGTCTGGTTCACTTTCCAATGATGTGTTTCAGACAAATCCGGATTAATAACCGTTGCCTGCAAAATACCGCCACAAGCAGCATCGTGATCAGGAAGTGTTGTTACGAACAAGTCATAAGTGGAACGCGTTGTGAAATTATCGAAACAAGGAAACCATGTTTTCCCGTAGTTATGCGGAATATCATCCAGAGAAACTCCAACGTTGTAAGCATAAGCCGAATTGAAATAAAATCCGCCGAAAGAAGGATCCTGAACTGTAGTTCCGTGATAGAAAACAGTAATGGAAGTTGAATCGCCTGTATTGTACACATTTCCCAAATCGACCTTAAACCCAAGTGGAGCCGTTGTAAACGAAAGCAGATTCCCACTCGAATCGTGAACACTGTCAACTGTAGGACCCATCAGATCCAATTTTATTTCAGAGATATTATTCACCAAAGGCTCAATACTGATCTCAGCATTTCCCTTTAGAATAAACGTTGTAAAATCGCGCACATCGAGATTGATGGTGTAATGCTCAATGGAAATACTGTCGCTGCGGGTATCGTAAGGAAAAGATGTTTGGGCATTTGCGGTAGAAAACAATCCGGCAGAAAGGATGAGGATCAGAAGAAAGTAAAGCAACGTAGTACGATTCATAGTTTGGAAAATGAATGCTAAATATAAGTTAGTTCGCAGTGATATGCAATTTGGAATGGTCGGGGAATAACCAGTCGGGACGAATAATTATTCGCCCCGACTGGTTATTATTAGATTATGCTGCCGGCGATTGATTCTTAGAACCACCACTCTTTCCGATGAGTTTTCGTGCAGCTTTGTATTCTGCGAAGAAATTGGTGTCGGAGTCACTGAACAAACTAACGCAAGGATCGAGTTGGCCGAGCAGGAATCTGTTTAATTGTTTTTCCAGATCTTTAATTGCCTGCGTTTCCAAGCTGCGATCGATAATTGCCTGGCGGACGCTGTTCTTGTGTTCTTCAAATGAAGCAGCCTGATCACGGAATTGCTGGATCTGTTCACTGCTGATTCCCACATTGTTCAAAGCACTTTCGTAGGTATCGAGATCTTCCAAAAGGGCGATGATCAAAACCTGTAAGCGATTTTCGGAGGTTACGCGAAGAGTGCTTTTTGGTTCTTTGTTCCGCTCACGCAATCCATGATTGCCGGTTTGAACAGCATGCAAGGAAAGACCTTTCTTTAAATTGCTCATACTGTTGATGAAGGCTGTCATAAAACCGTCTTTTTCGAGTTTGGCACCTTTCGTCAGCGTGCTTTGGGCATTCAGTTTACTGCTTAAGGTGTTGAGTAAGGATTGGTATTGATCTACGATGCTTACAATTCCCGGAACCTGGTTCCAGCTGCTTTGGTGGTCATTTACCACAGCGAGTACGTTCTGGTACATCGACAAGTGGTTAAGCGTTGTCTTCTTCATAAAAATCATTTTATACACTAACGCACCGATTGTTTTTGAAATTGTGTAACCAGCTTGTTGTGAATTTGTTAACTAGCGTTAAATCAGGCATTTTGTTGAGCGAACCAAGTTTGTGATTTTTCAAAACGTTGTTTTCAATTAGCAAGAAAAAAGCATTTCTTTCTGGTTATTTGCTGTCATCTGCCGACTCTAACACCTCATCTATGGACCCAAGGCGCACACCCATTGGCTCAAGAGGGACGCACATAGACCCTAAGGCCACACCGAGCGACTCTTGGATGACGCAGCTTGATTCTGGGACGGCGCACATTGACTCTAGGGCCAAAGAGATTGGCTGTGGTGTCACA
>CAMLIF010000087.1 GCA_946479985.1 uncultured Flavobacteriales bacterium | reverse complement strand
GCTATCGCTTAGACCACACTACCGTTTGTCTTTATCAAAAGCTATCGCTTAGACCGCACTACCGTTTGTCTTTATCAAAAGCTATCGCTTAGACCGCACTACCGTTTGTCTTTATCAAAAGCTATCGCTTTTTCTTCTATTTTTGCACTCTAAAATCAAGAAAAATGCACAAGAATGTTATTGAGGAATTGCGTTGGAGAGGAATGATCCACGATATGATGCCAGGAACAGAAGAAGCTTTGAACAAAGCAGTTTCGGGTGGGTATATTGGATTTGATCCAACGGCAGATTCGTTACACGTAGGACATTTGGTTCAGATCATGACACTTGTGCACTTTCAGCGCGCCGGACATAAACCGTATGCGTTGGTGGGCGGAGCTACCGGAATGGTTGGTGATCCTTCCGGAAAATCGGCTGAGCGTAATCTACTCGATGCAGAATCATTGAATCACAATGTTCGCTGTGTAGAAAATCAATTGTCGAAATTCTTAGATTTTAATGACTCGGCAAACGGAGCTGTGATGGTGAACAACTACGATTGGTTCAAGGATTTTTCATTCCTGGATTTCATTCGCGACGTTGGTAAACACATTACGGTAAATTACATGATGTCGAAAGACTCTGTGAAATCGCGCCTTGAAACGGGAATGAGTTTTACTGAATTCAGCTACCAATTAGTTCAGGGATATGATTTTTACCATTTAAATAAGCACTTCAATTGTATTGTGCAAATGGGCGGTTCCGACCAGTGGGGAAATATTGTTACCGGAACAGAATTGATCCGTCGTAAATCCGGTGGAGAAGCTTACGCTGTAACGACTCCACTGATCAAAAAAGCAGACGGAACAAAATTCGGGAAAACAGAAGGCGGAAGCGTTTGGTTAGATCCTGAGAAAACGTCGCCATACGCTTTTTACCAATTCTGGTTAAACGCTGCAGATTCAGACTCTTCAAACTACATTCGCATTTTTACTTTAAAATCGAAGGAAGAAATTGAAGCGATTGAAGCAGAGCATAACGAAGCTCCGCATTTACGTATCATCCAAAAAGCAATCGCAGAAGAAATTACGGTTCGCGTTCATGGTGAAAAAGCACTGGAAATGGCTATTGCAGCTTCAAACATTCTCTTCGGGAAATCGACTTCTGAGGATTTGAAGAAATTGTCGAACGAAACATTCCTGAGTATTTTTGAAGGAGTTCCAATGGCCACGATAACGCGCGATGAAATTAATTCAGGGGTGAGCATTGTGGAGCTATTAGGTTCCCGAACAAATTTCCTCGCTTCAAACGGTGAGGCAAAACGCGAATTGAAAGCAAACGCTATTTCTTTGAATAAGGATAAAGTTTCTGAGGGCGCAACAGTTGACGCAAGTCATTTGATCAACGACAAATTCATCTTACTCGGAAAAGGGAAAAAGAACAATTACATAGTAATCGTAGAATAATTCAAGATTAGGTCGGGGTGTCCTCCACGGCGGATTCACCCCGACCTAATTTTAGTTTTTAGAATGCTAATCGTTTGGTGAAATAGATGTCGAGCTTTTTGGCACCAGATTCCATCTCGTCTATCATTTTAAAGGTTCGCTCTTTATCTTTTTCCAGAACCTCCTCTGAATATTCAATATTCTTTACTTTCAATTTTTTTTCTTCTTCCAGATCGTCTTTCAGATCTTCATAAAGCGCTGAATAAATGCGTTCCTGCTTGATCAAAACGGCGCAATCGCTTTTATACTGGTAGTTGTCCTGAATAATAGCTTGAATCAACGAATAGTTCGCTGACACAACATAATCGTTTATTTTTTCCGGTTTGAACGAACTGTTTTTCGCACTGTATTTCTTCAGTCGTGTCATTCCATTTTTAATCAGACGATCAAAATTCTTGTATTCCTTCAAAATTTCATCCGGATAGTATAATTCCAGTATGCTGAACTTGTAAAAGTTATTCAGGTAATCAAAATCCTGCGCCAGGATCGTATCATAATGAACGATAGTGTCATCAAAAAAAGCAGTGGATGCGTTGAGAATATATTGATTGTAATAACTATTCGTCAGTGCATCTTCAATGACTTCGTGCCGCTCCTGAAATAACTCGTCGCTATGCATCAGCCTGTTCCAGCTTGATCTCAAAGAATCTATTTTTAACTGAACAGCAAATAAACTGTCAGTCCAGGTTAAGAAGCTTTCGGGCACGCTCGTTTCATCAAAGGCCACATTTTGCTCAATAGTTCTGTTCTCAGCAGTTAATTTCGTTTCCTTATCTCTCAGGTATTCCAGATCTTTCTTTACTTTTTCGTCAGCATCTTTCAATACATCAATGCTTTTCTCCTGTGCTGAAATCACCTTGACAATTAAGGAATTGGCTTGTTTGTCGGTTGTTTTATATTGTTTTGAGAACGTATTCATTAAACTTTTACTGGTCTTAAACGCATCTTTGGTTACGCTTCTGGCTGGCTTTATATAGGTCAGAATGCTGTCGTTCATGATCTGAAGCCGGAACATTTGTGTATTCAAATCTGCTTTGGAAACCACATCAACCTGCTCTCTGAAATCTTCATTAAGATGTAAGCCAATGAAGTTATAGTAATGAACGATTTTGGTCAAATAACTCACATCATTGAACAAAAACCCTTCATCTGCGCGCTCCAGCCATTGTTTATTCAACGACAGCGCGGTATATTCGTTTGCAAAAACTGCGTAATCAAGCGGTTTCCCTTTTTTCCGTTCGAGGATTGTATCCCAGGATTTTGTTTTCATGGTAAAATCCGCCATTCCTATGGGGTATTCTCTCAATTGCAAATCAGGAATAGATGCCAAATGGGTTTGAACAAAAGTATCTGAACTCATCATGAAATACGTGAGGCTCGGATTACGAACAAAGCCAACAGATGATTCATATTTACCGGATAAGTTTTCTTTCTTTTTAAGTTCCTTTAAATCGCGGGTAGCATAGCGTTTAGTGAGACGTTCTTTTTTCTTTTCTTTCGATGTTTCGTCCAACTTTTCCTTACGCTTTTTAAGCATTTTATCAATTTTCACCAAATCCGACTTGTATTTGGAAATTCGCCCGATATAACCGGCGTCCCAGGTCGGATCACATTGATACCACTTGTTATCTGCTTTAAAGATTACCCATTCGTGATCACAGCCAACCAATGTCAGGATAGAGTCGCTCAAAAAATCACTGGTGTAACCCTCTATAGTTGCTGCCTGAATTCCTTCATTTTTCAAAAGCTCTACAAGCAATGCCGAATATCCCTGACAAACAGTTTTCTTCTCTTTGAGCACGTCTTTTGCAGACATATATTCAAGTTGTTTCCCATTTTCAACTACAGCATAATCATAGGAAATATTATGCGTGATCCATTGATAAAGCTGTGCTGCTTTGGAGCTGTCTGAAACCGCATTTTTAACCAAATATCGGCTTAATTCCTTCGAGTCTTTTTGAATCTCTTTCGGAACCTGATAGAATTCAAGTTTTTCCTGGGAAAATGTATGATTTGATAATGCCAGAAGGATGGCAAAAAAGATAGGTAGTTTCATGTACTTTGATAATTCGGGTGCAAAACTACCAAATTAATAGTCATAACAAGCGTTTTCAGGCTTTTTTCAGGAACAAGTTTTCCGGGTAAATAATATCGGTTAAAAACAATCCTTCTGCGGGTACAGATAATTTAGCTTCACTCCTGTCTTTCGCATCAAGAATTGTTCTGACTTCTTCCGGGGCCAAAACGCCGTAGCCTACATCTAAAAGCGTTCCAACGGTGGCACGGACCATGTTTCTTAAAAATCTGTCGGCAGTAATTTCAAAATACCAATTTTTATCTTTTTGAACCCATTTTGCTTCAATGACAGTACAGATATTCGTTTTAACATCAGTGTGTAATTTCGACAACGAAGTGAAATCCTGCTTTCCGAGTAAGTGCTTTGCCGCCACATTCATTTTGTCGAAGTCAATTTCCCTTGTCAATAGCAAACTGTCTAATGCAAACGCATTTTTTTCCCGGTGAACAAAATAACGATAGGTTCTGGAGAGTGCCGAAAAACGTGCGTGAAAATCTGCAGAAACTTCCTGAACGCTGAATATGGCAATGTCGGAGGGAAGCATTTTATTCAGTTTATACTTCAGCTCAGAACAAACAAACTCTTTTTCAGAATCGAAGTGAAGAACATAATAGGAAGCATGAACCCCCGTATCTGTTCTTCCACAGCCTACCACAGAAGTAGAAAACCCACCCATTAACTGAGTGAGTCTTCTTTCAATTTCCTGTTGAACCGAGGAAGCATTCGGTTGAATTTGCCAACCATGATAATTCGTTCCTCTGTATGCCAATTCGATTGCGTAACGCATGCGGCAAAGGTATCAATAATAAAGTTTTCGATAATTATTTCCAGGTTCTTGTTGTGGTCTCTTTGTCGATATCCATTATCAGGTTCAACTTCAATGGCGATTTGAACGTTCCTTCTTTTTCAGCATAAGCGTCGTTCGTGTACTCATTTAAGATTGTGTTTTCCTGCCATTCTCCCTCGTAATAAGATTCTGTCATTACCAATAAGGTCTGAGTGTCTTTTGGAACTTTAATGGTGTATGTACCACCTTTGGATCCCAAAGAGGATTCTGACATTCCAAGCTGTTGGCCATCTGCATAAACAACAATTCGGCTTTTATGATCATAACCATCAATAACATTCAGGAATTTCCAGTTCACAGTTAAGTTTACACTTCCGGATGAAGAGCTTGCAGCAGGTTTAGCAGTCTTCACCCCTTTGAGCAGTTTCGCAGCTTTTTTACCCCAAACAATTGCAGGAGGAGCATAAGCTTCACCATTCAAATCCCAGACTATTCCTACATTATCAGATTTTGAAAATGATTTGGTAAAAGTGTAAATACAGTCAATAGAATAATTATTCTCAACCGTATGCTCTTCCCAGGTGCCTTCGTAATAAGCGAGCCAAACCATTTTTATCTCGTGGCTTCCGGAAGAAACATCGAAAGAACAACTTGACACTTCCGATTCACGAAATGAACCACTGGTTGCTGTCAATTCGTTATCTACGTATACCTGGACCTTATTGTTGTGGTCGTATCCTTCTTCCACATTTATAAATTTCCATTTGAGCTGAATGGTATTTTGAGAAAAAAGCTGAAGCGAACCTATTATCAGGAAGCACAGAAGAATAATTGATTTCATAAGTAAAATTTACAATCCGGAATTGAAAGTACCCTTTTCATTCCTTTCTCAATTCATTAAAAATAAAAATCTTACCGGAAAATCTAAAAATACCGCAATTGCGTAACTACGAAAAAAAATCTTTAACCGTTTACAACCTTTGGGAAAATTACGCATCTTGCATGAGATAATTGACATAACAAATATCTTTCAAAATGGGAATTAAAAGCTTATTATTGCAATTAAATAACTAAAAAATAATTGTCAATCCAGCACATTGTTACCATGGTGAATAATTTTTATACTACTTTTAGCCCTATGAAAAAAGCAATTGTATCCGGTATTTATCTATTCGCGTTGTCCTCTTTCTTCGCATTCAATTCGTTTGGGCAGGAGGAAGACACTTTGATAGTTGAAGAAGAATCATACTCTGATGATTCAGACGTATATATTGAGCCGGTTACTACATTTGAGTCTACACGCATTGTAAGCGGCCACTCGGTTGAAACACTTAGAAAAGGTGTTTTGGAATTTCGTATTGAACACCGTTTTGGCGATTTGGCCGGAACAAATGGCGGAGCGCAATCATGGTTTGGTTTAGATAATTCTTCTGATATCCGAATGGCATTTGAATATGGTATCACAGATAACTGGATGGTCGGTTTAGGTCGTTCAAAAGGAAACGGAAACCCTTACCGTTCATTGATTGATGCGTTTACTCAATACCGTATTATGAAACAGGACCGTGAAACAACTCCATTTTCATTAGCCCTTCTTGGAACAACAAGTTACACCTACATGAAAGCTTCGGAGGATATTTCAGCGGTTTCAAATTTTCCAAAACAGGTACATCGTTTCGCTTATTCTGCCCAGGTTAATATTGCAAAAAACTTCGGTGATCTGGTGACTGTTGCGCTCATGCCAACGGTTGTTCACAGAAACTATGTCAGTTTCCAAGATCAAAATACTGTTTTCGCACTTGGGGGTGCGGTAAGATGGGCAATCACAAAAAAAGTAGGCCTCATTGCAGAATACTACCAGACTTTTGCTGATCCGGATTTAAGAATCGGTTATACAAACAGTTTAGGATTTGCAATTGAGTGGATCACATTCGGGCATAACTTCACTATTTATCTTTCCAATTCAACCGGGTTCGGAGAAACACAATTTATAACGAACACTACCGAAGATTGGTTAAAAGGCCAATTCAGGCTAGGTTTTTGCATCGGCAGAAAGTTCGAAAAAGAATAAAAACAACAGTACATAAACAACAAAAAAACACACATCATGAAAAAAGCAATTTTCCCCATACTGGCAGTGGTCCTTTTCATCGGATCGGCTTTTGTTACACTAACAGCGCCGGAATTCAAAATCAAAGACAGTCACTCTATTAAGTTTGAGAGTAAAGACCCGAGCGGAAGTTTCAAAACAATTACCGGAACGGTGAAATGGGATGAATCTGATCTAAGCACTTCCAAATTCGATTTGAAAATTCCCGTGTCTTCTATCAACACCGGAAACGGAATGCAAAACAAAAAAGCTCTAACTGCTGAGTGGTTCGATGCAACAAAATATCCGGACATCAAATTTGTTTCTTCCAGTATTGTGAAATCAGGTTCAGATTATAAAGTAACCGGGAAGTTGACAATGAAAGGAGTTACAAAAGAAAAATCAATGACTGTTAAAGCCGCGAAATCAGGGTCAGACGTAACGTTCACCGCGTCTTTCACTGTAAACCGAATTGATTTCAAAGTCGGAAAGAAAAGTGATGCTGTTCCTGATGTGATGAACATCAAAGTTAGTTTACCAGTAGCAAAAAAATAAGGCCATGTTTATTCGAATTTTTATTATAGCAATCGTTTCCGCCCTTTTCGGAACTCTTATTAGTGTTATGTATACAGGAGTTTATGCGAAAATTCTAACCATGGATTTTTCCGAAGGAGCTTCTTTTGGTCGCCTGCTTGCATACAACATGATGTTTTGTGTTGGGGCCGGCTTATTCTATGCTGTGCTTTCAAAAGCCATAAAAAAAGACAAATGGGCAACATTTCTTACAAGTTTTGTTGTTTCTGCAGCCGCAATCGGATTGGTTTTTTACCAGTTAACTTTGCCGGATCCTGCAGCATTTAAGGATGAAAGCGTTGCCGGAATGGAATCTTACTTCAACACATTCTTCATTCCGATTTTGTTCTTCCCTGCTTTATCCTGGATGACTTTCAAATCATTAATCTCTAAAGACTAAAAACGATGAAACTATCGGTGTTTTTACTTCTTCTTGGTTGTTGTTGCTTTACGTATACGAGTTGTACGAAGGACAAAACCCCGAATATTGTCATTGATCCAACATGTTCAGACACTATCTCGTTCAGCCAGGATATTATGCCGCTTATTACCGACAATTGCCTGTCGTGTCATGATAATGGGAACTCAACCGGCTATACGTTCACTTCGCACAGCTCCATCTCAGACAACGCCAATGATATGCTCGGAGCCATGCGCAATGAAGGTTTTCAATTGATGCCTCAGGGCGGTCCCGCATTACCCGACTCCCTGATCAAACAATTCAGCTGTTGGGTTCAGAATAATAAACCGAATAATTAATATAAATATCCTCCAATGAAAAAAAACTACTTCTTTCTTTCTGCATTAGGTATTTCTGCATTTCTTCTAAGTTTTTCCTGGAAGAACAATGAGGACCTGATGACTTATTACAAACTCTCGCATAAAAACCAGAACGGAAGCCCGGGCGGACGAACAGGTGCTCCAGGCGATGGCAATTGCACTGCGTGTCACAGTGGATCAGTTCAGGCCAACAATGGTTTCAACACCGTTACTTTTGAAGATGGCAATGGTACCGTTACAAGTTATATTCCCGGAGAAACATATACTGTTACTATAACTGCGAATACAGCAAATGTGAAAAACGGATTTGAGATTGTAGCACTTAATCCGTCAAATACTATGGCCGGAACAATTGCAATCACAGATGCAACCAACACAAAATCGATTAGTAGCGGTGGAAAAACAAGAGTAACACATAAACTTGCGGGTACCGCCCTTTCAACGTGGTCATTTAACTGGACAGCTCCAGCAACAAATGTAGGTCTGGTTACTTTTTATCTTGCAACGAACGAAACCAATAGCAACACTGGAACTGGAGGCGATGTGATTCGCTTGTCTCAGCACACTATCGGTTCTACGGTCGGGGTGGAAGAAAACACAGCAGTTGCGGATGTATCTCTTGGTTACAGTGCCGCTGGAAACGGATTAACAGTTTCCATAAACTCAAAACAAACCGGAACTGCTTCCATTAATATCATAGACCTGAATGGAAAATCTGTTCAGTTTGAAGAATTAGGACAAGTATCGGAAGGAAAAAATGGTTTTGCGGTTTTACTGAAGAATCAACTTCCTGCAGGAATGTATGTTGCAAACATATCTGTGAACAACCATTTTATCACGAAGAAATTCAACATTACAAAATAATCATCCCTTATTTCCAAAAGGTCGTTATGCTTTGTGTAACGACTTTTTTTTGTTTTGTGGTTATATCCGGCTAAGATTCTAGAGTGAAAGTCTATCGGTGGTGGCTTAGCGGAGTCGAAGTCACCCGATTCGACGCATCACCAATTCAGAAACACGTTCAAAAAACTGAGCCGGAGTGTATGTTCTCCACTCAATGTCTTCCAAATCGCCACCCATTACAAAATAGTGGTCAATACGTGCTTTTTCAAATTCGGCAATTACGTGGTCGTGAAAATTGACCATTGCTATCCATCCTTCTTCCACATCGTCGAATAATTCTTCGTAATAGCAATCATCCGAATAATGAAAATTCAGAACATTTTCTCCGATAAGAATAAACTTATTGACTCCGCGCATCATGATTTCTTCGAGCAGATTTCGCTTCAAAGTCATGATATCATTTTCAATTGCATCATTCCATTCTCCGATAAATTCCAAAATGGCAAATCCATCTTCATAATCCACGAACAAAATCTTCACAAACAGCGTTCTTGAACCAAAATTATCCCATTGCGGATGGATTAGGTAATTGTAGACACTATCAACAAATTCAAACTCACTGTACGTTCTGTCATAGAAGGGTGAGAGCTCATCCTCAGAAGCGATGTACGAATGTCTCCAATTGAAATATGGTTCTATGCTGTGCATGAATTTTACAACGTTAAAATCAAATTATTTGTATATGTGAAGTTAAAGCAAATTCAGCTTTTAACCGACAATTGATGTTTTTTTATGTGAAAATTTCAGGCCGGCAGCACACAAAATCAGGAAAATTAGTCAGCCTGAATTGCAAATTATACATTACCGTTATTCGGAATAAAAAGAAAGATTACATTTGGATTAAAATAAACCTTCATATTCTATGAAATCACGAAATGCTTACATGACTACATTCAAACTTTTTGTAGTTGCTATTACCCTTACTTTTGTCTCATGTTCGGGAGATCCTAAAGAAAGATCTGCGGAAGAGGCACTTTCAGCCCTGGTAAACAGTAATCAAAATGTTTCTGTTTTTGGGCACGTTTCTATTTATAAGATTCTGAACAAAGCAGATTACAAGCACATTCCGAAAGTGAGTATTTTGATCGATTCGCAATTGGAAACATGGAAAAAAGCATTCAACTTAGATGCACCGATTTACTTTGCTGCTGAAGGTCCGTATGCAAACGACGGAACTCCGGAAACTGTTTATGCATTTATGGATATTACCAGTGCCGACAGCGTGATCAATGTCATTCATTCATTAAATTATGCTACAGAAAAAGCCGGTGATATCACATATTTCCAGGAAGGTGATGTTACATGCGGAGTTCGTAACAAATTGTTTGTACTGATTTCCAAAGGTGGTGAATATGACGGTAAGGCAGAACTTGAAAAAGCATTCAAAGCTTCGGAAGCAGACTTAAGCGAAGACAAACCACAGGACATCATTACTTCCAAAGCAGATTTAGTTGTCGGTGTTTCATTAGAACGTTTATTCGCCGGAGCAAACACTACACTAAATAAACTTCCAAAAGCTAAGAAAGATGAATTAACAGAACTACTGGCTGATGGATATGTTCAAACAACTTTGAACTTCAACAAAGGAGAAATGAAACTTGAAACGAAAAATTTGTTCTCCGAAGAATTAAAAGACCGCTTGTGGTTTAAAGACGGAAACAACGGGAATGACCTTGCCAAAAAACTTGGAAAAGGAACACCCTGGATGGGAGTATCAGCAAATTTCGACATGCAGAAACTGGATAAATTCATGAAAGATTTCTCTCCAAACGGAACGAAAGATCTGACAAGTAAAATGGGATCTGAAGCCAGAGCAGCAATGTTCCTATCCGGACTCGATTTCACTACTTCACTTACAGGACAATTTGGTTTAGTACACACCGGAAGTCCGGCTATGATGATGGCAGGTACTCCCGAACTCAACGCATTTATCGGTTTAACCAATAAGGCAAAAGGACTCCCTAAATTAATGGATCAAATTTACGGAGCCGATTCTAAGAAAAACGGAGCCTACATGATTAAGAATAACGCAATAAAGGTGAAACCCGATGGAGTTTACATGTACTCTGTTGCCAATTTGAATAAACCGGGCATCAAAATCCCGGGTTTTGCTAAGAATTTTGGTAAAAGTACCTTCTCTATGTTTATCGATTTTAAAGCCATGAACCCGAAAGCTCTGGATTTGCCAAAAGGATCAAAGGTTCTGGAGATAATGGAATCGGCAACAGGCGAATATACTCGTGACGGAGGCAGCTTTACACTTACAGCCAAGGATAAATCGAAAAATATCCTTGACCAAATGACTGATTTCTACTACGGCCTGTTCCAGGATGAGTTAGGAAACTTCATGTAAGAAAACGTACGATATAAAATTAAAGTAGGGAGAGGTCGCGACCTCTCCCTACTTTTTTGCGTAAATTTAGTCTTATGAAATCAGAAGGAAATTGGAATCCGCTTACTCCGGAAGAAGAACGCATCATCGTAAAAAAAGGAACCGAGTACCCGTTTACCGGTGAATACAATAAAATGCCAACAGATGAAAGCGGGACAAAGCTCAGCGGAACATTTGTCTGCCGGCGTTGTGAAGCACCTTTATATCAAAGTTCCGACAAATTTGATTCGGGCTGCGGCTGGCCATCTTTCGACGATGATATCAGTGAAAACGTACTCCGCGTTCCGGATGCTGATGGCAGCAGAGTTGAGATTGTCTGTAAAAACTGCGGCGGACACTTAGGACACGTTTTTACGGGAGAACGATTTACAAGCAAGAATACGCGTCATTGCGTGAATTCGTTGAGTATTAAGTTTGTGAAGGATTAGTAGGGGCAAGTCGCGACTTGCCCCTACTAATCAAATCCTTATTACTTCACTACAGTCGTTATCGCATCCTGCTTACACTCAAACACACAAGTGGCTTTTGATTTAACGATTTCTGCCAATTGTAAATGTGCAGCCAAAGCCAGTTGTGAATAATTCTGAGATGAATTTCCGAAACTTGCCGCCGTTGTAACCCACATTTTCTGAATCAATTCTTCGCCTGAAGCTACTTTTCCGCAAGCCTGAACAACTGCTTTCACGTTTCCTGCACCCGCGTGATAAACATGCATGGTTAAAAGTCGGAACCAAATAGCATCTTCATCGATAGTTAAACCTGCTTGAGTGGCAATTGTTCGCGCTGATGGAATACATGACTTTTTCATGAGTTCAGAAGCTGCTTTTGCCGATTTATTAAAATCCTTACGCTCATCAACTGTACTGTTCACAGTTAAACCATACGAACGGGCAACAGAAGGCATTAATTGAAATGCACCATAAGCTCCGGCACTTGATTTAGCCAAATGTCCGGGACTTTCGATCAATAAAATAGATTGTGCGTACCATGGATCAACTCCATTCGCTTCGAAAACAGAAACTCCTTTTTGCAAGCTCTCAAAAACCAGGTCAAAACGGTAGAAATCGTTTTTTCCGGTGGTTACATTAATTCGTTCTGTTGTTGGCAAATTCAACGAAACGCGCACGCTGTCGCGAAACAATTCTTTTTGAGCTTCCGTTTTTTTCGACCAGACTCTGTTCGACATTCTCCCAACAACCTGGCGTGTAGAAGCCACATTCAACAAAACCGAATCAGGCGACAACAACATAATTTGCTGCCAGAATTTCGGCTGCTGCAGGTTTTGCCAATTCTTCTCAACAATTGCATCGGTTCCCATAATCACGTGTTCCTGATCGAGATAAGTGACCGCAATCATTTCGTATTCCCAATTGGAACTTTGAGAAAAACTTGTGAAAGAAAAAATGGATAATAATGAAAGTAAAACGGGTTTAAGAGCGTTAAATGTCATGGTCTATTTGGGAATAAGTGTCCGAAAGCTAGTGAAATAAGCCGAATTTTCCAAATCAAATGCTATTCTCAGCGCAGTTTGATTAAATTTAATCCCTAATTGAAACTCAATTTTAAACTATGAAAAAAGCTGTTGCCTATCTTTGGTTAGCATCATTCTTAATGAGCTTTGCCCCTGTCTTACCTCAAGAATCGAATGCGCCGTTATGGATGCGTTATCCGGTAATTTCTCCGGATGGATCTACAATTATTTTCGCTTATAAAGGCGATTTGTACAAGGTTGCCGCAAATGGCGGTGTTGCTTCTCCGTTAACAATTAGCGACAGCTACGAATTTATGCCGGTTTTTTCAGACGACGGGCAAACCGTTTATTTCGCGGCAGATATTCACGGGAACTTTGATGTTTATTCCGTTTCAATTAAAGGCGGAACACCAAAAAGACTTACGTTTAACTCCAGTAATGATTATCCGCAATGTTTGAGCCCGGATAAAAAGTCTATTCTCTTCATCGCTTCGCGTATGGACAACGCTCAGATGAGCCAGTTCCCGTACGGTGCGTTAGGCGAATTGTACAGCGTTCCAATTGAGGGCGGTCGCGAAAAGCAGGAGCTTTCCATTGCCATGGAAGAAGTGAAATTCAACCATGCAGGAACGCAGTTTTTCTTCCAGGATAAAAAAGGTTATGAAGATACCTGGAGAAAGCACCATACTTCTGCCGTAACTAGGGATTTGTGGTCATATACCACTAGTTCGAAAGAATTCAAACAGCTTACCACATTTAACGGCGAAGACCGTAATCCGGTTTGGAGCGCAAATGATTCCGAAATGTATTATCTGAGCGAAAAAAGCGGCAGTTTCAACGTTTGGAAACAAAACTCAAATGGTTCCGGAGAAGCTACTCAACTAACGAAATTTGACAAAAATCCCGTACGCTTTCTTTCAATAGATAAAAACAACACGCTTTGCTACGGCTTTGACGGTGAGATATACACTCAAAAAGCCGGACAAGAAGCTCAAAAGGTAGCAATCACCATTGAAACTGCGGAACGAAACTCGGAATACACAACAGAAACTACCAATGCCGGGGCATCTGAACTCAAAGTTTCTCCGAATGGAAAAGAAATTGCATTTATCAATCACGGGGAAGTTTACGTAGTTTCTATGGAAGGCGGCGTTACAAAACGCATAACAAATACACCGGAGGAAGAACGGAATCTCAGTTTTTCCCCTGATGGAAAGCAGTTGATCTACGCTTCAGAGCGAAATAGCAAATGGAGTATTTACCAAACGAAATTGGTTCGCGATACAGAAAAGTATTTCTACTCATCAACCGTTCTGCAGGAAGATCCGCTAATTGTCGACGAACACGAAAATTTCCAGGCACGTTTTTCTCCTGACGGAAAAGAAATTGCTTATATCCAGGACAGAACAGGAGTTGCAGTTTTCAATGTTGCAACTAAGAAATCACGTACAGTTCAGGCAGCAGACCAAAATTATTCCTATTCGGACGGAGATCAGAGCTTTGATTGGTCACCCGACAGTCGTTACCTGCTTGTTCAGTTTTTGCAGGACGGATACTGGCGCGCCCAGGTAGGACTCATTGACGTAACAGGCAAAGAACCCATGTTCCAGTTAACTCAAAATGGTTTCGATAATTCAGGCGCGTACTTTAATATGGACGGAAACGCTGTTTTGTTCTACTCGAATAAGAACGGAATGAAAAACGTAGCCAGTCATGGTGCGCAATACGACATTTATGGGTTGTTTCTGAACCAGGATGCTTACGATCAGTTCAAAATGAAAAAGGTTGATTACGAGCTTTGGAAAGAGAAAAAGGCAGAAGATGACAAAGCGAAAGATGATTCGACAAGCTCATCAACCAATAAGAAAACGGATGATAAGAAGAAAGACGATAAAAAGGCCGATGACAAGAAAAAAGACGAACCTGCGAAACCTTTGAACATTGAGAAAGAAGGTCTGGAACTTCGTAAAGCTCGTTTGACTGAAAATTCGTCGTTCTTGGGAGATGGATTCCTGAACAAAGAAGGCACAAAACTCTATTATTACACCAGTTATGGCGAAGGAATGGATTTGTGGGTTCGCGACTTTAAGGAACAGGAAACAAAAGTTTTGGTAAAACTGAACGCAACCTGGGCCGGATCTTCGGATGTAGACAAAGACATTAAAAATGTATTCTCCATTGTTGATGGCAAGATTGTAAAAATCGATTTGGAAAAAGGAGAACGAAAAGACATTGCATACAATGCAGAAATAACCAGAGACGGAGCCAAAGAACGTGCTTATTTGTTCGAGCACATCTGGCGCCAAACAAAAGAGAAATTCTATGTAAGCAATATGCAGGGAGTTGATTGGGCTTACTATAAAACGGTTTATGCAAAATTCCTTCCGCATATCAATAACAACAAGGACTTTGCAGAATTATGCAGTGAAATGTTAGGCGAATTAAATGCTTCTCACACAGGTTGTTTCTACAGGCCTAATCATCAGAATCCGGATGAAACAGCACAATTGGGAGCATTCTTTGACGATTCATTTACGGGTGACGGATTAAAAATACAGGAAGTTATAGAAAAAGGTCCGCTGGTTTCATCAACGAGCAAAATCAAAGCTGGGGTGATTATTGAAAAAATCGATAACCAGGTTATCACTGGCAACACCAACTACTACCAATTTTTAAACAGAAAAGCAGGCAAATACACCTTGCTTTCGCTTTATGATCCTGCTACGAAACAACGCTGGGAAGAGACCATTAAACCTGTGCAAGCCGGTGCAATGAGCGAATTATTATATCAACGCTGGGTGAAACGCATGCAAATAATGACCGATAAGTTATCCAACGGCCAATTGGGATACATGCACGTAAGAGGAATGGACGACGGAAGTTACCGCGAATTCTACGATCAGGTAATGGGAAAATATGTCAACAAAAAAGCATTGGTAGTAGATACACGCTTCAATGGCGGAGGTTGGCTTCACGATGATCTGGCAACGTTCCTTTCAGGAAAACAGTACATCAATTTTGTTCCCCGCGAAAATCAAATTGGAATTGAACCAGGAAGCAAATGGACAAAACCGTCTGTTGTACTTATGAGTGAAGGAAATTATTCCGATGCACACATGTTCCCGGTGGTGTACAAAACACTTGGAATTGGAAAACTGGTAGGAATGCCGGTGGCCGGAACCGGAACTGCTGTTTGGTGGGAAAGTATGTTAGACCACACATTGGTATTCGGAATTCCGCAGGTTGGCGTAATGACCATGGAAGGAAAATATTACGAAAACAATCAATGTGAGCCAGATATTAAAGTCGAAAACGATTATCCAACGATGTTAAAAGGTGAAGATGCACAATTGAAAAAGGCGGTTGAATCTTTAATGGGAATTTAAATAATGTAGTTACAGGTCGCGACCTGTAACTACATTCATACTGTTTTATCAATCATTTCACCCACATCAATTTGTCGCGCGTAACCTTCAAACGCATAAAACCAAACGCAACGGTTAGAATGGCTCCGGTAATATCTTCTACCGTTCCGCTTTGTTTAGTTTCGATCATTTTTACGGTAGATCCCACCACAATTTTATCTTGTTGAAGCGGATCTTGTTTGGGCTGTTGGGTTTTACGCTTTTTAACTTTTGGAGGAGCCGTTACAACTTCAACTTCCCCGCTTATTTGAGCTTCCACAACCGGCTCTTGTTTGGTTGCCGGGCCTTTCGAGGCATTTTTCTTTGCAGAAGTATTTTGCGGAACACTTGCCTTTTGTTTTAATTTGGAAACCGATCCCAGCTGGCTGAGTTGTTTTGCAGTTTGGTTTTCCTGATCCTGACGTGAATTTTGTTGTTTTGAGTGAACTGCTGTTTTTGCATTTTCGTTAACAGAACGATTAAGAGATTTCGCACCGGATTTCTTTATCAATTCAGTCTTCAATTTCGCCTCTTCTATCTTCGATTTTTCAATCAGCAAATACTTCTTCACCTCATCCATAAGCGGATTATTGGCATCTTTTTTTCTGGTTCGCGTTTGAAATCTATCAATATATGATTTTAGCTTTTTTCCGGCATTCAAATAAAAATTGTTTTTTTCAATGAACTCTTGCTGTGTTTTTAAACGCGTTTCGAAATGTTCCTTACGGTCCAGAAAATATTGCCGGGCTTCTTCAGCCAATTCCTGGGCTTCAATATGTTCTTTATTCAATCGTTGGAGATACGTTTTCTCTTTCTGAAGTTCGCATAGCAAATGATCCATTTTAACACGGTTCTTATCGAGTTTTCCTTTCGCTTCTTCAATTAATTCCATTGGAATTCCGTTGATTTGAGCGACTTCGAACGTAAAAGAACTTCCAGGCTGACCAATGGAGAATTTATACATTGGCTCCAATGTTTCTGTATTAAAGAGCATACAACCATTCAGCGCATTTCGTAATTGATCCGCTTTCAGTTTAATGGAGGCATAATGCGTTGTAATAACTGCAAACGATTTGCAATTGTACAATCGCTCAAAAAACACTTCTGCCAGAGCACCACCTAATTCCGGGTCAGATCCTGTTCC
>CAMLIF010000086.1 GCA_946479985.1 uncultured Flavobacteriales bacterium | reverse complement strand
AGATTTACAAGTTGGTAACCGAAATTCGTGTAAGAGAAGCTCATAAATTCCTGTTCCCCGATTCTGTCAAATCAGAAGAATTCCGAAAAATAACACAAGAAAAAAGGTAACGATTAAATTCCCTTTTTCCTTCTGTAGTATTCTTGTAGTTGTGTTACAAAATTGTAATGGTTCCCGAGTATTCTTTCGGTTCACCCGGGTTTGGATTTTTCATTAAAACCCTCCATGGCCAAACTGTATTTTGTTTCACCATTTCTCCAGTTCTTTTGTCAATTCCGTCCCATGCTTCGCTCGCATCAGATGTGGAATAAACAATTGCTCCGTTCCTCGGATCAATAATAATCAGCTCGAAACTCACATTTGTACGCTGTGTCAATGCATAAGGCATAAACGTTCTGTTTCGAACATCCGGACTATTTGTGTTTAATCCTTTCGCAGCTAATAAGTTGTATGGTTCGTTGATGCTGATTGTTTGTTTTTCTGTTGCTGTACATCCGAATTCATTGGTAGATGAAACCGAAACAGTTACTTCTTTCTGAGTATATGGGTGAACAATGTAGGTATCGCCTTTGATTTCTGTTCCTTTAATATCACTTGACCAGTTCAGGTTCGATTCGCCCGGAACTTTGAATTTGATAGAAGGAATTCCGTTCTCAAATAACAAAGAAGCATCTACATCAATGTATAAATCGGCTTTGTTTTCCTGAATAGCAATCACATCTTCTGTTGTTCCTGAAATAACCCGGATTGTACCACTTTCAGAAGTATTGACAGCGGCTGTTTTTCCACCTGTAACAACTATTTTTCTTCCTGATGGCTCAATCACAACAACGTTCAGTACATCATTCGTATTTACGATTGACATTTCTTCACCCAAACAAATGGTCTTCGGAAGACTTAATTGTTTGTATTGAAGTGTTTCGTTTACATTCGGATTGATTTCGTTCGGATTTTGTGCGTTTGAAATTGTTGGGAAAACTTGTGGTGTTGTGTGTGGTTTTCTTATTGAGCTCCCGCAACTAATACTAGCGCCACCATTTCCGGAATACATAATTTTTTCTGTAGACGGATTCTGAGCCGTTTGATCTTCTGCAGGAATTTCCTGAGAATCAGTATTTGTATTGTGAGTTGTTATGTTTTCGTTTGTTTTAGCAGCTTCTTTATTAGAATGAGTTGTGTTTTCAACTACAGCTGTCGATTGCTCTGTTACATCGTTGCTATTCAACATAAAATACGTTGCAGAACCAACTAAAGCAGTTCCAAACGCAGCAGCAACCCACCATTTCTTATAGAATGGGGTAGAAGGAGTTCCGTCTAAGCGGGCTTGCATAGATTCCCAGGCTCCGGATACATATCCTGAGTCATGGTTTTCAAGGGCTTCCTTAATTAATTCTTCAATATTTTTATTCATTTTCAAGTTGAATAAATTTCTTTTTCAAATAGTTCTGAAGATTCATCTTAGCCTTCGCGAGGTTGGATTTCGATGTTCCTTCGTTGATGTTCAGCATTTCGGCAATTTCTTTGTGCGTGTAGTTTTCCATTACCGCAAGGTTAAAAACTGTTCGATATGCCGGTGAAAGATTTTCAATGGCTTCCATAGCCAGTTCTGCTTTCACTGTTGTAATACTCCAATCTTCTTTTAATTCTTCATCGTCCGGAAGAAATTTGTAATCGTTATCGTCAGCTGATAGAAACGTGTCTTTACGCTTTTTCCGGATAAAATCGATGGATTGATTTGCAATAATTCTGCGCATCCAACCTTCGACTGAACCTTTCTGATCGAAATTCTTAATATGTTCAAAGATCTTTATGAAGCCTTCCTGAACAACATCCTGGGCGCTGTCTCTATCCGGTATATAACGTAAGCTCACACTCAATAATCTACCGAAATAGAGTTTGAAGAGTTGCTCCTGCGCACGCCTTTCGCCACGCTTGCAGCCGCCTATTAATTCTTCTAAGTCCAAGACCTTTTTCACTCTAGTTACACATTCAAAACGACAAAAAAATAACAGGGTTGCCTGCCAAAAGAAAACTATTCACAATTTGAAAGACTTTTGCACATAAGTGCTAGTTCTACCAAACTATTATACGTAAATTTGGGTCGCAAAATAACAAAGAATTTTTTCATTAATAAAAAGAGCATGAAAGTAACTGTAGTTGGAGCAGGAAACGTTGGAGCAACTTGCGCCGATGTATTAGCCCATAGAGAGATTGCTAACGAAGTAGTATTGTTAGATATTAAAGAAGGTTTTGCTGAAGGTAAAGCGTTGGATATTTGGCAGACTTCTCCTGTTAACCTATACGATACACGTACAGTAGGTTCAACGAACGATTATTCAAAAACAGCTGATTCAGATGTTGTTGTGATTACTTCAGGACTTCCGCGTAAACCGGGAATGTCTCGTGATGATTTAATCGCAACAAACGCTGGTATTGTTAAAACAGTTACTGAGAACATCGTGAAGTATTCACCGAATGCGGTAATTATCATTGTTTCTAACCCGTTAGATGTAATGACTTACTGTGCTTACCTGAATGCTAAAGTTGATTCCAAGAAAGTATTCGGAATGGCTGGTATTTTGGATACTGCTCGTTACCGTGCATTTTTAGCCGAAGAATTGAATGTTTCTCCAAAAGATATCCAGGCGGTATTAATGGGTGGACACGGAGATACAATGGTTCCGCTTCCTCGTTACACTACAGTTGGAGGTATTCCTGTAACTGAATTGATCGACGCAGCGAAATTGGATGAAATCATCGAACGTACTAAATTTGGTGGTGGTGAGATCGTTAAATTATTGGGAACTTCTGCTTGGTATGCACCAGGTGCAGCTGCTGCTCAAATGGTTGAAGCGGTTATCCGTAACCAACGTCGTGTTTTCCCAGTTTGTGCTTGGTTGCAAGGCGAATACGGAATGAAAGATATTTACCTTGGAGTTCCTGTAATTTTAGGTAAAAACGGTATCGAAAAAATCATTGAATTAGACTTGAACGCTGAAGAGCGCAAAATGTTAGAAGAATCTGCTGTTGCCGTTAAAGGTGTAATGGATGTTCTGGACAACATGAATGCTACAGCTTAATCAATAAAAGCTTTGCTTGAAAGTCCCGGCCATTTGTGTCGGGATTTTTTGTTTTATATTGGTTTCAAAATTCAATCTATGCGTTTATTCCTGATCTTCTTTCTTTCCGGTTTACTTTTTACCTCATGCGAAAACGAAAAACCGGATTATCAGAAACTGATTCAGGGGAATTGGGAATGTGATTATGTAAACGAAGATGGAGATACGACTCTATTAAATCTCTATTTCAAAGACAGTGTTTGTTTTTTTGACTGGTGCAGAAATGAAAAGAACAAATACATCATTAAGGGTAATGCTATAAAAATCACTACTTACTCCCATTACAGACGCCATAAAAAGGAAAATCACTATTTACGAATAGCAGGTTGTAATAATTGAATTCTAAAATTTATTTCTGATAAAAGTTGGTTTAATTCTAATTATGAGGTTGACATGTTAGATACACTGATCTTTAGAGAGACTAGAACAAGAATCAGGAATCATTTCAAAAAAGCTTCTGTTGTTCTAGCATCAAGAGGTGATTGGAGGCCCTATTTTCTTCAGATAGAAATACTTCAAGACAGGAGTGTGAAAATCCAATGTGAAGGGAATGAGTATTTCAAACTCGGATATTGTTATTCTGGAAAGTTAAAACAAAGCACATATAATCTTCTATTGGACGAAATTAATAGTCTAGATTTTCATAACTGGAAAGAGGATTATGAAGGCTGTTGTGATGCGGGTAATAATTATTTACTCTTCAAACTTGATGGCAAAAAATATAAGGTTCACGTGTATGGTGATCAGGATAACCCCGAAGGAATTTCGAATTTGATTTCTTTTTTACAACTAAATATGATGAATATACATTGGAATAAAGAACTCTCAAAAGACTGTGAGTTTTATTATTGGAGAGAAATAAATCGGCTAGTATACGGTTCAGAGCTTGGACAAATTAAAAAAACTCTCCAATTCATTCCGCCAAACTAAAGCTTTCATCTTTCCTCTGAATCAAGAATCATTCATGATTCAGACTTCTCTGTTCTTCCCGGCGTTCTAATTTATTTGCGCTCTTCGCGTTCTCCGCGATATATTCTTATGGAATCTTTTTAGTGTGAAATCTTCCATGCTCCAATAGTAATTTTACTTCACCTTAACAAAGCGCAATTGCGAACCTGGGTACTACTTAGCTGAGAAACAGTTCAGTGTTTTAATAACTTAAGGAACGTTATATGCTCCGATGTCAGGAGGTAGACTTCGTGCATTTCCAAGAATGTCGTTATTTGGTGTTGTTGTAAAAGCCGGATCAGCAGTTCCGCTCATGGAGGAATTACTCCAGGCCTGGAAATTTTTGGTTCCTCCGGTACTATGGAAAGCGGGATCCTGATTCTTGATGCAGCTGGTAAACATCGGATTGTTGCCAATCGTTGTTTTCAAAACGCAATTTCTAAAATCGATATTGATATTCACACTTCCGGAGCCAATAGTATCGAAAGCAAGCTGGTCTTCTCCGTATCCGTACACCACACAGTTCCTGAACTCGCCCTGGTTAATGTCACTTACGGTTGTAACTCCGTCTGCATCCGTGTAATAATTCCGGATTCCAACCGCAGGAGTACTTTGATCGCCGGCACCGTAGCCAAGGAAATCACAATGAGTGAAAACGAAATCGGCTCCCTGGAGAACAATCAAAGAATGAACACCGTTGCTATGAACCAACGTGTTTTCAGCTTCTACAATGGGCTTGGCAAAGAGAAATAAACCGTAACTGGCGGCATTGGAAATGATTGTATTTGTGATTTTAACTGTTGGACCGGAAAAACTCTCATCGCGTGAGAAAACATGAATTCCGGCTGTTGAGTTTTTGATAATTGCATAATCAATTACGCTTGGTCGTGCTTCCTGGAAATAGATTCCGTAATACTGACCTGAAACATCAGCGTATTCCGCCTCTAATCTGTCACCTTGCAGTGTCACTTCATTACCCAATGTTCCGTTGATGTTTAATGTTCCTTTGTAATTGAAGAGAATACTGTTCTTATGCAGGTAAATGTCTGTTCCCGCCTGAATATTTAATGTTTCTGCAGAATCTATTACCGCGGCACCATAAATAACATGCGGTTTGTCATTCGGCCAGGTACCTTCGTTCGTATCAATTATTCCTGCCTGAAAATTAGAATAATGGTAATACATATCCTGTCCCCAAACGGCAAGTTTTACATATTGATCAACTCCATTGCTTCTGAAACGGATGGAGTCTTCCACCACCAACGGTAAAATTCCACCGTTAATATTCAGAGTTACTTCTACAAAACAGAAAAGCGAATCACCGCCTTTTAATTTGAGTTCTGAAAAGCTTGTTCCGCTTAAACCGTCGAGATTTATTCTGAATGGAGAAGCTGTGCCGCCCATCAATTGAACTTCTTCAATGGTTACTTCGCCTGCTTCTTTGTTGTAGATCTTGAATTGTTTGGTTGTTGAACCAATGGTCGTAAATACGGTGTCAAAAACAACAGTATCAACTGAGAAATCGAGATTTCCTTTGCTTGCACCTTTGAATTTCTTACAAGAAGTGAAAAAAGCACCCGAAAGCGATATCAGAAAAAGAAGTAAAAATGAGTATTTAAATTTCATCGTGCTAAAATTAACGAAAGAGAATCAAGAATATTGGGTGCTGTCAAAAATGATTTTGTATTTCCTTATCTTTACGCCGAATAATTAATGCACTACTATGAATAAAATTTACCTTTTATTGTTGATGACTATTCCGTTCGGATCTATTGCTCAACAAACAATTACTTCAACACAAAATGGAAATGCTTCTAACCCGCTAACCTGGGATTGTTTTTGCTTTCCGGGAACAGGAGACAATATCATTATCAATCACCAGGTAGGTATGGATGTAGACTGGCTGGTGAATAACAGCGGCTCCATTACTGTGAATTCTTCAGGTGCGCTGATTCAAAATGGAACGCATAGTTTAGCGGTCCTTGGTTCGGGAAGTGAGTTGAATGTTTCAGGGAATTTCAAAATGGAAAATCTTTCTATTACAGATAATGCCTCCGCAAGTACATCTGCAAGCGGAACTATCCGCATCAATAACGCATTGTATGTAGGAGGAACTGCAACTTATGTGAATGCCGGAAATACACTGGATGTTGACAGTTTGCTAACTGAGGGAACATTCCAGCAAAACGGATTGTTGATGGCGGGAGATGTTCTGAATACAGGAGATTTTGTACTTGCCGGTGAAATGCAGGCCGATTCGCTTGGAAATACGGGAACCATGACGTTTTCCAGCGGGTATACGTTTGCTACCGCTTTTGGTACATCCGGAACGGCAAATTTGTCGGGTGGATTTATCCATACTTCCGGAAACATGTACAGTTCAGGAGATTTCACAACCTCTTCGGGAACAGAATTAGAGTGTTTAGGCTCATTTTATTCAGGTGACACGATAAGCGGAACAGCATTATTTAATCACAACGGATTACTTACAGTTGCTGTAGATCTTTACTTTTCAGAAGATGTGCAGGGAACAGGAGATATTTGTGTAGCTGGTGATTCGTACAATGCCGCTGATATTACAGGAACACTGGACATTTGTGATGCAACAGCTTCTATGAACGGATTTGATTTTAATATGGGAACAGTTGCCGGGACGGTGACATTCTGCAGCCCGGGTTGCACGGTCGGTTTAACAGAAGAGACGATCAATTGGAATATGGTTCCGAATCCTGCGTACGATTATCTGAAAGTGATAGGTGTAGATGGAGTAAAATCGATTCAAGTGATTGATCTGACGGGTAAAACCGCTGCTGTTATTTTCTCGGAAAACAATCAGTTTGATATTAGTAATTTGAATTCCGGAGCTTATTTCGTTATTCCTGAAGGCGCTGTCAATGCACTTCCAATGAAATTAATTGTAGAATAATCAAAAAAAAACGCCTCAGACGTTTGTTTCATTGAAAAGTTTAATTATTTTTGCAATCCGAAATTTCGGAAAAAGAACATATAAAGAAAGACATGAAAGCAGGAATTCACCCGGAAGATTATAGATTGGTTGTTTTTAAAGACATGACAAATGAGTACTCATTCGTATGCCATTCATCAGCAACTTCAACTGAAACAATTAAGTGGGAAGATGGTAATGAATATCCATTGGTAAAATTGGATATCTCTCACAAATCTCATCCATTCTTTACTGGTATCGTTCAATTCGTTGATACTGCAGGTCGTATCGACAAATTCAACACGCGTTACAGCAAGTACAAGAAATAATTTTCTCTACAATATTTTTAGATCCTGTTTGGTTTTTCCGGGCAGGATTTTTGTTTTTAAGGGAAACTTGTAAGAATTTCATGCCCGAAGGAATGCGCTGTCTGTTCAATTAAAATTATTTTTGTGATATGAGAAGAGTTGGGTTTGTGTTTTTGGGAATGTTCATTTTACAATCGGCAGTTTTTGCAGGCAGCATTACCAAAGGATTCGAAGCGTTGCAGGAGTTTAACTATTTTGAAGCAAAAAGAATATTCGCACAATCGCTTAAGAAAGAACCATGCGCTGCAAATTTCGGATTGGCACAGATCTATTTCAGAACCGATAATCCGTTCCATTCACTTGATTCAGCACTTATTTGTATTAAGATTGCTGAAAGCACCTATGGCACCGTTTCAGAAAAAACAAAAACAAAACTGGCAAAATACGGATTCGACTATCTGACCATTGCCTCCTACAGATCGCAAATCTCACATGAGTTTTTCCTGCTGGAAAAGAAGGTCCCGACAGAAAAAGGATTTGATACATTCCAGGCAAATCATCCCTGGGCCGAAGATCGTTTCACAGCAATTGAACTGCGCGATTCTATTGCATACAAAACCGCCGAAACACAATCAAGCTCTGCCGCATTTCAAAGTTTTCTCACAAAATACCCTGAATCTAAATTGCGCTTTAAAGCCAAACAAGAATTCTACCGTCTGCAATACATGGAAAAAACGGCAGCGGGAACACTGGTGAGTTATATGAACTTTGAAACAACTTATCCGGAGAACCCATTTGTGAAAGATGCCCAGGATAAAATTTACGCGCTTTCCACCAGGAACAATACGGTTGCCGATTTGGATGCTTTTTTGAAGAAATTCCCGAATAATATAAACGTTGATGATGCCTGGCGAAGACTCTATCAATTGTATATGATTGATTTCTCGAAGGAACGCATTGCACGATTCAAAAGCGAATACCCGAATTATCCGGGAATGGCCGGACTTGATGCTGAAATTGCGCTTTCAGAAGTTGTTTTTCTTCCGTTAAAGGTCGACGGAATGTTCGGCTGGATGGACCAAACCGGTAAGACATTGATCGCACCTCAATATACAAATGTTGGCTTTTTTAAAGACGGTTTGGCCTGGGCTGAGAAGAACGGAAAATATGGTTTTGTTAATAAATCCAATCAAGTTGTCGTTCCTTTTCAGTTTGAAAGCGCAACTAATTTCGAGAAAGGAAGATCAATCATAGAGAAAGACGGGCTTTATGGATGTATCGACAGAACCGGGGCATTTATTATCCCTCCCCAATTCAAAGATTTAGGCCTTTACACCGAAGGATTGATGTACGCCCAGAAAGACAGTCTTTTCGGATATTACGACGGATTCGGAATGCAGCGGATTCCTGCCATTTTCGATGAAGCTTTTTCATTTGAGAATGGTCGTGCTAAAGTTGTTTATCAGGGTTATACCGGATTTATTGATGTTTACGGCAGCTACATTGTAAAACCAATGTATGAAAATCTGATATCATTCTCAGATTCGATCTTAATAAACGAAGGAGAAGAGTATTTGGAATTTATCAATATCAAAACCGGAAAATTGCTCGATTTGAAAGCAGATGCGGTTAGTTCATTAATAAACAACCTGGCAGTGGTAACGTTCGATGGTAAAGTAGGCTATATCAACAACAGAGCCGTTGTTACCATACCTCTGAAGTTTGATGAGTTTACAAACTGTACGGTTGATGGTGCCTTTGTTGGCAATTACGCAAAAACCGCTCTGAAAGGTAAATACGGAATTATTGATAAAACCGGAAAAACCATAGTTCCGTTCAGCTACCCGAAAATGGGAGATGTCGGAAGCTTGATTGCCGTTGAAAAAGCTGGTAAATGGGGATATATTGATTTGGCAAATCAATGGAAAATAGCTCCGATTTATGAGAATACCGAATCGTTCAAAGATGGTTTGGGGATTGTTCAGAATCTGACCGTTTATGGTGCTGTAAATGCTGCCGGAAAAGTGATTATTCCAATTGAATTTACAACCGTGAATCGAATTGATAAAACACATTACAACGTTACCAAAGGCGCGAAAAACGGGATTTATTCAAACGAAGGCAAGTTACTTGTTCCTGCTGAATACAACCGGATGCAGAAAATAGATGACGATTGGTATGCGTTGTTCAAAGGTCAGGAGTTAAACTATTTCCAGTTGTCGACCAACACATTAGTTATCCCTAAATAGAAAGCTATGAATTACCTAACTGCCTGTTTGTTTTTATTCTGTTCATTTGCTGGCGCTGCGCAGATCAACGGTCATTTTTCTTTTAACTATAAGTTTACGAACCTAAGTGATGATCAGGTAGAAGAACAGCGGGTGGAAGTTTATTCATCAAAAAACTTCTTTACAATTTCGTCTGAATTCGATGGGTTTGTTTCCGAATCCGTCATAGTTGACCGTTCAAAGAAAGAGGCGGTGGAGTTAATGAAATATGTCATCAATGAAAATTATACAGAAAAACTATTTTCTTTAATTTCTTATACTGATTCAATAGATGAATCTTCCTACAAGAGTTTTCTCATGGGACGCCTTTTATGGATTCGATTTTCTGAACCGGAAATCGAATTTTTACCAGAAACGAAATCTATTTTTGGATTAACATGCCAGAAGTTTGTCTTACATAAATCGTTCGTAAGTGAACCCGGAGAGTATACAGATGTGGAAGGTTGGGTAATACCAAATTCTCATTGTAGTATTGACGGGAAGCAGAATTTTTTGGACACCAAAATGGGAATGATTTTGGAAATGAAAGTAGATTTTGGGTTTGGTATTCAGGAATTGAAATGTCTGGCATATGATCCTGACTTTTCTGAGTCAGATGAAATTTATAATACGAACGTTCCTGCGGGATACACCAAAATGGAGTAATTCGCGGTCAGATTTTGCTTTCCCGGATTTTGTTCCGATTTTGGCTTTACTTTTGTTAACACAACACACACTTTAATTAAAAGCAATTATGAAAAAACTAATCTTACTATGCTGCCTAAGTCTCGCTGGTAATTTATTCGCACAGAAAACAGGTACCTATTCTTTCCAATTAACTATTAGCAGTGAAGATGAATCTGATACCGCCAATATAGATATTCATCTGAATGCTGATTATTTTGCGATGAGTACCTCGTTTAGTTACGATGTGGATGAAAAAATTCTTGTTGATATTAAGAACAAGCGTGTTTTGGAACTCTTAAATGAAGATGAAACAGATAAAGAATACTATAATAGTTTTTGGGAAACCAGCAGCGATGAAATTTTCATGGTTTCCGAGTCAAGCGATTTCCTGAGCCCTAAAACCACTATGCGTGAAAGTATCCGTTTAGAGTCGGAGAAGAAAACCAGAGATGGATTCAATTGCCAGAAAATTTCATTGATGGATGAAGAACAAAATGTAGTTGGAACCGGTTGGATGGCGCTTGGACTACATCTTTCCGCAACAGATGAACTGGCTTTTTTCGATACGGCTGAAGGAACAATTATTTCTTACGACCTGGAATTTGACGGTGCGAAAAGTACCTTGCGCCTGGTAGCCAAAACACCAACTGTTATAAATCCGAATGCAGCATTTAATTTCGAAATTCCTGCCGGATATGTAGATGGGGACGAATTGTTGGAAGGTGATTATTCTGACGAAGAGTATTCCGACGAGGAAGGTGACGAAGAAGAATAATTCAATTTACAATAGAAATAGAAAGGACAAAGAAGTTTGTCCTTTTTTTGTGCGCTATTCTTAGGAGCTTCTTATTTTTGTACAACCAAAATAAAGATGATATGTCGCAACGTAATTGGACTTCAGTAAAATCCTATACAGATATTAAATTTGAGGTTTTCGAAGGAATCGCCAAATTAACTATAAACCGCCCGAAAGTGTACAATGCTTTTCGTCCGGAAACGAATTTTGAATTGCTTGATGCACTTGAAATTTGCAGAGAAAGACAAGATGTTGGAGTTGTGGTTCTTACTGGTGCCGGCGATAAAGCGTTTTGTTCCGGGGGTGATCAAAATGTGAAAGGAGTTGGTGGTTATATCTCTGAAAACGGTGTTCCAAGATTGAATGTACTGGATGTCCATAAAGCCATTCGCTCGTTGCCTAAACCGGTAATTGCTATGGTGAACGGTTACGCAATTGGTGGTGGACATGTACTTCATGTAGTTTGTGATTTGACGATTGCTTCAGAGAATGCGCGTTTCGGTCAAACAGGACCAAAAGTCGGAAGTTTTGATGCCGGTTTTGGTTCTTCTTTCCTTGCAAGTCATGTCGGACAGAAAAAAGCACGCGAAATATGGTTCTTATGTAATCAATATACTGCTGACGAAGCAGAGAAAATGGGAATGGTGAATAAAGTAGTTCCTTTGAAAGATTTGGAAGATATAACGGTTGAGTGGTGTCAGACGATCATGAAGCGTTCACCGTTGGCAGTTCGTATGATCAAACGCGGATTGAATGCTGAATTGGATGGACAACGCGGGTTGATGGAATTTGCCGGAGATGCAACATTGATGTATTATATGATGGAAGAAGCACAGGAAGGGAAACGTGCTTTCCTTGAAAAGCGCGAGCCAAACTTCCAGCAGTTCCCTAAATTCCCATAATCTGTATTGATAATGCGATTATCCATTCTTCAAAAATCAATGGGTTTTAACTGGGACGAAGTAAAGAATAAACTCGTTTCTGCTGGTACTAATCTGGCAATCGCAATTCTAATTGTGATTGTTGGCTGGTGGATTGCCAAAACCGCAGGAAAGGGAATCCGTAAAGTTCTTACAAAAAGTAAAACTGACGCCGGGTTAATTACTTTCCTGACCTCACTTGTTGTGATTTCATTGAAAGTGCTGGTAATTATTACTGCAATTACGCAGGTTGGTGTTCAAATGACCTCGTTCATTACCATACTCGGAGCTGCAGGTTTGGCTGTCGGTATGGCTTTTAGCGGAACACTTGCAAACTTTGCCGGTGGAGTAATGATCTTGTTCTTCAAACCTTTCAAAGTTGGTGATACTATTTTGGCGCTTACTCATGAAGGAAAAGTAACCGAAATTCAAATTTTCTATACGTATCTCAATACAGGTGATAATAAGGTGGTTATTCTTCCGAACGGACCGTTGGCAAATGGGAATCTGGTGAATTTTACCAAAGAAAAAAAGCGAAGAGTAGAGTGGTCGTTTGTTTTAGATCCGGAAGTTGATTATCTGAAAGCTCATGAAACGCTCCATAAGTTAATTCTTGAAGAAAAGCGTGTTATTCCCAAGCTGGAAACAACAGTTGTTTTAAACGGATTACAGCGCGGAGCACCCCATGTTTTAGTGAGAGCGTGGGTTTCAACAGATACGGTTAGCAGTGTGCACGCTGATTACAACAGAGCGGTTTACGATGCGTTTCGGGAGTTAAATATTCAGTTCTTTAAGGAGTTATAGTACTATGAGCGACCTCAATTCGCATCCGATCATCCTTGGTTACATCCAATGGAACAATTTCGGTAAACATCTTGGAATGGATTTTACAATCATTGAAGCCGGAGTAGTGGAATACCGGTTGGAAATAATGGAAATGCATTTGGCTACAACGAAAGCTTCTCATGGTGGTGTCCAGGCTGCTTTAATGGATGCCGTTCTTGGAGTAGCAGCGCTTTCGGAAGTTTGTTCCGAAGGAAAAGTAGTTTCAACGGTGAGTTTGAACGTTAATTATTTAAGTCCTGCATTTCTGGGTGATACATTATTCGCCAAAGCCAAAGTCATTAAACGCGGAAAATCGTTATTGTTCACACATGGTGAAATCTACAATCAAAACGGAAAATGTTTGGTTACGGCAAGTGCTACAATGAATGCTTATCCGGTAGAAAAACTACAAATTACGGATTAAATGTATGAACCCGCTTTTGATTTCAGGTTCAGTCATACATTCAAATTGGTAGGTCAATTTATAAAAATAGGTACCATCTTCAACTGGTAACGAATCAAATTTTCCGTCCCAAAATTCTTGATAATCGGATGTTTGAAACAGTATGTTTTCCCAGCGGTTCATTATTACAAGCTTGTAGAAAGTTGTTTTATTTGATTCAATCTCGAAGTAATCATTAACGTCGTCATTGTTTGGAGTAAAAACATTCGGAATTTCGCCTAGAAATGCTCCTGAAGTATCAACCAAAATGGTGTCCGTAAATGCACAGCCGTTTTCAGATGCTGTTACCCAGTAGTAACCCGGATAATTAATTTGTATCGTTGGGGTGGTCTCACCGGTTGACCAAACAATAGGGAGCTCATCGGATTGTGCAGTTAAATAAGTTGGGTATGCCGGGCACATTTCTATATCGGGACCAACTGAGACAACTGCCGGTGATTGGATTACAATTGTGTTAGTAACCGTATCGGAGCACCCAATTTCGTTTACAACGATTAAGCTTACTTCGTATGTGCCGGTTGAATCAAATGTAAGAGAGCCATCAAATTCATTTCCTGCAACAGGCTCACCTAAATACCATGTTACACTATCTAAAGGAAGAACCGAATTAGAGGTATTCACAAAATTCGTTTGCTGATTAACACAACCGTACATAGTGTTGAAAGATGCTGTTGGGATACTTGGAATCGCACCCAGATCTGCTTCAATTTCAAGGTGTACAGATGCACAACGTATATCACTGTTTGGAATATCCAGTAAATAGGTACCGGCTTCGTTTATTTCTATTTGATTTGTCCCCTGTCCTGAAACTATTCCCGGCCCGCTCCAGTTATAAACATCAAATCCATCTGCTGTTCCAATAAAATGTGTTTGATCGTCGCAGCTTGTGAATTCATAAATTAGATTTGAAGAACAAAAGGCATCTACATAGGCGTAACCCCAGTCAACATTATATATGCACCAGGAACTTGATAATTCAAAAGTTAACGTTTGGTTGATGTATGGAGTTAGGTCAACTGCAACAGTTGTCCACGGTTTATAATAGATAGGATAACAGCACTCGGAAGCTTGATTTTGTTCAAAACCCTCGGTACTCTGAATAAATCCATCACTTAAATCAGGTTGTGCATATTCATAGAGTAAAGTACAGGGAACTTCTTCTCCCGATTGATTTTTTACATGAAGACTTACAAACGAAGCTTCTTGTTCCAGATGCGGGTAACCCAAAAAAACAATTGAATAGGAGTAGATAAAATACTTGGTTGTACTGTCTATAGTTATTTGCCGGCTTATTTTAGACTGAGTTGGTTGAAGTTTGTTGCCCAATTTCACGGCATTAAATCCGGAAACAGATAGCGGGAAATGACCATACGGGTCTTCCTGATTTCGATTCACAATTTCAACAAATCCTGAAGTGTTCCAGTTTGTTGTGGTGCCATTCTCAAAATCAATGTTGTCACAATCAGATTGAGAAAAAACAGCAATCCTGCTGAGTATAAATAATATAACTAGCGTAGGTTTCATTACAAGTTAACAGATGCATGAAACCAGTTGAAGGTTGGAAACAATAAAAGAAATTCTGTGAATCGAACAGGAGGATTCTATCCGTGATCTTGAGAGCGAAATTTAAATTAATACGAAAGTTGAATCAATTTAATCGCTTCTTTCGCTTCCTTCACATCATGTACTCTCAGAATATGTGCTCCTTTGCTTAAGGCAATTGTATTGAGAACAGTAGTTCCGTTGAGCGAATCATTTTGGTGGATATCAAGTGCTTTGTAAATCATCGATTTTCTGGACAATCCAACCAGTAACGGAACCTCGAAAACATGAAAATGCTCGAGTTGTTTCAGCAGTTCATAGTTTTGTTCCATAGTTTTGGAAAACCCGAATCCAGGGTCAACGGCAACGTCCATAATTCCCATTTCGCGGGCTTTTCCAACTTTTTCAGACAAATGATAAAGTGTATCGGCGAGGAGGTTTTTGTACGTGATTTCTGTTTGCATTGTTTGCGGATTTCCCTTCATGTGCATCAGGATCATCGGTACTTTCTGATAGGCAACTTCGCGCATCAAATCTTTATCAAGATCTCCGGCAGAAATATCGTTTATGATATTTGCTCCTTCATTACAGGATCTTCTTACTATGTCGCTGCGAAACGTATCAATTGAAACTAAAATATCAGGAAATTCGACTTTAATAAACTTTAACGCTTTCGAAATACGGGCCCATTCTTCATCTACTGAAATCTCTTCAGCTCCCGGGCGCGAAGAGTAACCTCCAAGATCTAAAATGTCAACTCCTTCATTTACATGTTTTTCCACCAATGAATGAAGATCTTTGTCAGTTGAAACGCGGCTTTTTTCATAAAATGAATCAGGCGTGCAATTCACAATTCCCATCACTTTCGGTTGGTCAAAAGTGAATAACTTACCACCACAATTCCAGCTGTAATTTCGTGGAAATTGACTACTTTCATCGCTCAAAAAATTCATGTCCATATCTATGAGTCAAACTACGGTACAATATAACGAAATAGTAGCGCTTTGCAGAGAAATCTTCATTAAAAAAAATAATGATTACGGTACTTCCTGGCGCATTGCACGTTCAAGTTCACTAACCGACCAGTTGTTCATAAAAGCGAACAGAATTAAGACTTTACAGGAAACGCAGACCAATATGGTAGGTGATAGCGTGGAAGGTGAATTCGGGGCCATTGTAAACTATTGCATTATGGCAATTATCCAGGTTCGAGCGGGTAAAGATCTGCCTTTGGAATTGAATGAAGAAGAATCACTTGCTTTATACAACGCTGTAACCTCTGAAGCATTTCAGCTCATGCTGAAAAAGAACCACGATTACGGCGAGGCCTGGAGAGATATGCGAGTAAGTTCAATTACAGATATGATTCTCATGAAAATTTTACGCATCAAACAAATAGAAGATAATAACGGTAAAACACTGGTTTCGGAAGGTATTGACGCAAATTATTTCGATATGCTCAATTATGCCGTATTTGCTTTAATTCAACTCTCCGAAGGAAACTAAAATAATGGGGCGTTATAAAAACCAACTTGCAGGACTGTCACTACCGATTAACCTTTTTTCGGTAATACTGCATATTCTGGCTGTATTTACCATTATTATTTCTCAGCTCCGTTTTCTGAACGATTATGAAATGCTCCTGTTATGGATTGGTTTTCCATGTCTGGCAGTTTCATTGGTTTTGATCTTTATGTTTAAAGGATATTACCTCCTTGTACAGCATGCCCGGCTAACAATTGGTTTTATCTTGCTTATTCTATCATTGATTCATATTGCCGCGATCAGTGATTTTTTTGTTTTTTTGCATAAATCTGGTTCAGGTCTCAACAATCCTTATTCATTTCTGCAAAATTCCACATACATTCCATATATTTTGGCTGTTGCAGAGTTTGTTGTGGCAATAGCTTTGATTATAGGTGCCTGGATTCAGAAGTTTAGTGTAGTACTTGTACTCATTTTTACATTTTACGGAGGATTATTTTGGTATCAACCGACATCGCTTCCGGATGATCAGCTGAATAACATTATTTTGAATTTTGGCTTAGACCGGTATCTCATCACTCAGCTGAATTGGAATACTGCATTGGTTTTTTGTTCATTCATGATAATTATTGGATTTGTCGGGATTATATTCGGGAATAAAATCCATTCAAATTCTGTTCGCATGAACTGGGTAATTATTCCCGTTTATACTATGCTTTCCGTTGCGCTTGCCGTGTTCTTTCATTGGTACCAAATCATTTTTATTGTTCCGCTTAGTATATCGCTTTGCCTGATAACTTACAGATCAGGCGGTAGAATTTTAGGGAACCATTTTGGCTCAATACTAATTGCAGCGATAATGGCGGTTGGCATGTGTTTCTTAAACAATGAACTTGGGCTGGCTGAAAAACAGACCAGTTCTATATCAATTTCAAATAAAAACGGTAAGTAAAATTACAATTATGAGCAGACGCAGAATAGTTGCAG
>CAMLIF010000085.1 GCA_946479985.1 uncultured Flavobacteriales bacterium | reverse complement strand
GATATCACATATCCCAGAACACTAATTACAAAGGCCGTACGCTGCTTCTTGTATAAGATTGGTGTTCCTGAAAGCGGCGACACAAAAAAGTACAATAGGAACATTGGTGCCAGAATCTGTGCGTATTCACCTGCTTGTCTCCAACCCGGGCCCAAATACCAGGAAAATAATACCGGTGCACCAATTACCAGTACAATACAAAAAGGTATAGCAAATAAAGCTGCTGTTTTCAGTGTTTTAATCGCAATTGCAAGTGCCGAAGTATTGTTCTGTATTGCTTTACTCGCTTCTACATAATATAATTGCGAAACAGAACTTGTAATAAGAACAATTGGCGCACGCACATAACGGTGCATCATGAAAAACAATCCGAGTTCTTTCTCTGAGAAGTAAACGGTAATGATATAAAACAACAAAAACTGTGTCGCGAAAATATCCGTGAAGGCATGCAGGGAATTGATCAATGGAAAATCGCGGTATTTGGAAACAATACTCCGGAATATACGGGCAGTAAATTTATCGCGCGGATCCTGACTTTTAGTAGTAATGCCAAATAATAAAACTGCACTGTTGAGATATTGCGATAAAAGCCACGCCACAATCATTCCGGGAACTCCCCACGCCCAATATCCGAGCGCACAACTTCCTAAATTATTCACCAACGATTGGGCGATCTTCCCGGCAGAAATACTTCTATAGCGTTGATTCCGCAAAGACCAGCCGTTTGTTATTCCCAAAATACCATAACTCAAAACTCCAAGCGGGGCAAACCACATTAATTCACCCAAAGATTTGTCATTGTACCAATTTCCGATCTCATCTCTAAAAACAATAAGCAAACAGCTCAACAACGTAACAATCACAGTAAACACGAGCGCTCCGGAAACCAGCTGCTGAGCTTCAGCCTTTTCTTTAGGAAGCGGGATAGCTGTTTCAAGTCGACCTGTAGCTATTATCCCCAACAATCCAACTATCGATAAATAATTCGCCAAAACGGCAAAATCCTCATCTGTAAATAAACGTGCTAAAATTGGCGCAAACAAAAAAGGAATGGCCTGGCTCAGAGTGTTCCCCGAAAGCAGCGTAACAAATTGCGTTATATAGGATTTAGGCTGGGTCATGCAGTTTTTCTCTTAGTGAAAGCAAGTAAACCAACATTAGCGGCACCAATAATCGATGGATATCAAAATACAGGAATGCCGAAGGCATACACCAGATGAGCGGCAGACTTATCATCAATATCAGAAACCAGATATTCCAGCTTTTATTCCGAATAAATTCACGAATAATTCCAACAACCAATCCGGCAAGCAGCAGAAAATAGATCCATGCGGTTATTCCGAATTGGCTGATAATCTCAATTGGAAAACAATGCGCAGAAGTCAGAGTTCCGACTTTTCTTGTCACTTTTCCATCCACATGCCGCTGGATGAACTGGCCAGGGCCAATTCCCATCATCGGAGCTTCTTTCATAAAATCAATTCCATTCAGAATCAAATTGGCCCGTAAATTCCCTGAATTATCGGGATTATTGATTTCCAATGAATCCAAAAAGTCAATCAGTTCCAATTTATCAGCACTAGAAAGCTCCTTATCTAAATACTTTACCTTCCACACATTGTCCTCTTTCTCGAAAGAACGCAGTTCATTCAATCGGTATTTTTTGCTTGCACCATATTTCGGACCAAGAAAAAGTGAATTACTAACCAGAATCACACCTGCGGCAATAACAGATCCAAGAACAATCCAGGCACTTTGCCGGTTTCGCTCCTTCCAATTTTGTCTTACTTGTGCCAGCACGCAGAAAATCATCAAGTTAAAACTGATGCATTTTGCAAAACGAGACTCTGCAATATCTGAGAAGTAAAATAAAATGGCAAATAGTCCTAAGGAGAGCATCCATTCTTTTCGAAACCGGGGATCAAAAATCATCAGGAAGAATGAAATAGAAATTGCGTATGCCAGATAATCGTTCACATTATCGAAAATGAACATGGGTGCATACAAAATTTTGGATGCCGTAAGGTGTTCGTATTGTGCCGTAGTAGCTCCTTTTAGGTGAATGCCGGTAATGATTTCAAAAAAACCAAAAACCAACAGGATCACCAGGAAAAATTTGAGTCCGAGAACAAGATTTCGCATAAATCGTTCATAGCCTAAAGCATAAAACGGTGTAACGATGCATAAAGCAAATATCAACTGCATATATAACGAACGTACATCAAACAATGCCGTATAGTTTTTTGGTCCGCTTTGAAATTGAATTGTTCCCTGAATGCACCAAAGTACCAGAAAGATCATGAGCAGCCACACGGGTTTTGTCCAGTTCTTTATATAGAGAATCGACAATGCAGATAACACCAGACCAAAAACAAGATTGGGATAAAAGGTTGTTGGACCAACATCCAGTGTCAGCAACTTTGCTCCAAGTGGTAGTGATATCAACCAGGCTATAAAAACAATAGAAACAATCGTTTTACGCCTGTCTACGGAAATACTGCTTTCTGTTATTTGCATAATTCAGTACAAACCTACGAAATTAATTGAACGCTTTCTTTCCCATTTGGAAATGAATCCGGCTATTTCCTCCCGGCTTTCGCGAAGCTCCGATAGACGAACATAACAATGATTAGCACTACTGATAAACTTAAAGAGTTTACCCAAAGCACCGATTTGAGGTCCATATTAAGATATGGAAGTAATAGAAATGAGAATAGCTGAACCAATGCCACAATGATCCCAATCATCAGCATTTCGCTTTGTCTTCCTAAAATAAGCGGCAAGCTGGAAACGGGCGAAAGCAGGAAATTCAGAAACAGATACGGAACCAAAATTTCAGCGAATTCACCTGATTCTCTCCATTTTGCTCCAAAAACAAAAGCAAAAAGATCGTCTCCGAAAAAGAAGATCAAAGCAAAAGGAATAACAGAAATCAATAAGAGTGTCTTGACAGTTTTCGTTGCAAACGGCAAAACACTTTTTCCTTCATTGACAAGCATTGATCCTTTGTTGAAAAAAACTTGCCCTACAGATTGGCCAATAACCGACAACGGTAACTTCATCATGAGAAATGCATGAGAATATTGCCCTAATTGTCCTTTGTCGAAATACACTGCAATACTCATTGCAAGAACCCAATCTACGCCAAGATCCAGTAACACATGCGGAAGATTAATACCGGGAAACTCACGATAGGTTTTCGCTACAACCCGCATTCGCTTTTTCTCTTCTGACGGCTTGTGCTCTTTTTTAAGTTTCAGATAGTTTAGTACAAACACGAAACTAGAAGCTATTGTTCCGATGAATGACCCAAGCAGAATACCAAAGGCTCCCAATTTAAACCATCCGAACAAAAGCCGAAAGGAGCTTACTCCAAGCGCGTTTACAATGCGTTGCTGTGAGATAGTTTTAAACGCCTTCGTACGTATTGCCCAATTAGTTCCAATATTAATCCAAACTGTTGCATACGCGCTTCCAACAGCCAGAATAATAAATAAGAAGTATTGATCCGGATCTGGTTGAAAAATAGCATAACACATTCCAAATATCAGTACGGAAAACAAACAGACAAAAGCAATGCGTAACGATAATCGAAAAAGTGAAAACGCATGACTGTCTCTTTTCGTTATCGGCATGGCAAAATCGTAACGAGCGGTCGCCAGAGCAGCAATAAACGCCACGAAACGCGTGTAAAGCCCCAATTCACCAATATCTTGTTCCGAATATATACGTGTAATGATGGGATAGGCCAAAAAAGCAATAAGCTGAGCCAATACCGTTCCTGTCATCAGCGTGGCAACAGAACGAATGAATTCAGAATTACGTAAGTTTTGAATCATTTCAATTGGAAAGCAAGATACGCATCGATTCCTTCTTCGAATGTATATAACGCTTCATAACCCAGATTTGTTTTAATCGAGTCGACATTTGCCAGCGAGTCACGAATATCTCCGTTGCGATCAGGACCGTATTTTACCGTATGCTTTGCGCTAATTCCGAGCTTTTTCAATCCTGTTTCGAGCGAATCAATAACATGATTCAGCGTACAGCTCGCTCCACAAGCTACGTTGTAAACTTTTCCGAATGAACCCGGATTATTTCCTGATAAAGAAAGCAAATTAGCCAGCACAGCGTTTCGTACAAAGGTGAAATCGCGTGTTTGGTTTCCGTCTCCGTTCACAATTATTTCTCCGCCGTTCTCCATTTTCGCCAAAAACTTTGGAATGGCAGCGGCGTAAACTCCTTCCGGATTTTGATAAGGTCCAAAAACATTGAAATAACGCAAACCAATTGTTTCTATTCCATGTAAGCGGAAATAAACTCCGGCATATTCTTCGTTCAATTGTTTTGTTACAGCATAAGGAGAAAGTAAATTACCTTCTCCGCCTTCACTTTTCGGACTTTGTAAAGCATCTCCGTATACAGAAGAAGAACTTGCATAAACAAAGCGTTTTATTCCGGCCTCCTTAACTTCATGCAGAAATGTTAGGAATCCGGTTGCATTTACACGATGCGTGTTCAAAGGAAATTCTATAGACCTGGGAACAGATCCAAGTGCCGCCTGATGCGACACCAGGTCAATTTCCTTCAATAATTCACGGTAAGAATCCGGTTCACAGATATCTGCCTTTACAAAACGATAATTCGGATTCGCTTCCAAACGTTTCACATTACTTTCCAAACCTGTGCTCAGATCGTCCAGAACAGTAACATGTGCGCCTAATTCAAGAAGCGCTTCAGATAAATTAGAGCCAATAAAACCGGCACCACCAGTCACCAAAACCCGCTTACCGGCGAGTGACTGAACAACTGATGGAAAAGGTTTAAACATTATTTCGCGTAGTTAACCGATCTTTTTTCACGAATTACCGTGACTTTCACCTGTCCGGGATAAGTCATTTCCGTTTGAATCTTTTGAGAGATTGCAAAAGAAAGTTCATCAGCACGTAAGTCGGTTACTTTTTCACTTTCAACTAAAACACGTAACTCCCGACCAGCCTGAATAGCATAAGCTGAATTAACTCCGTCGTACGACAGAGCCAGATTCTCAAGATCTTTAATACGCTTGATATACGATTCAACAACCTCGCGGCGAGCTCCAGGACGTGCTCCTGAAATGGAGTCACAAATTTGGACGATCGGCGAGATCAATGATGTCATTTCTATTTCATCGTGGTGGGCTCCAATTGCGTTCAATACATCTGGTTTTTCACCAAACTTCTCAGCAATTTTCATTCCCAGGATAGCATGCGGCAATTCTGGTTCTTCGTCCGGAACTTTACCAATATCATGGAGTAATCCGGCACGTTTTGCAACTTTCACGTTCAACCCTAATTCAGCTGCCATAATAGCACAAAGATTTGCTACCTCGCGGCTGTGCTGCAATAAGTTTTGGCCGTAAGACGAACGGTATTTCATACGTCCTACCATACGGATGAGTTCCGGATGCAAACCATGAATTCCTAAATCGATGCAAGTTCTGCGGCCTGTTTCTGCAATTTCCTCCTCTAAAGATTTCTTTGTTTTGGCAACCACCTCTTCAATACGAGCCGGGTGGATACGTCCGTCGGAAACCAATTGATGCAAAGCCAAACGCGCAATTTCTCTGCGAACCGGGTCGAAACAAGAAAGAATAATTGCTTCCGGTGTATCATCAACAATAATCTCAACTCCTGTTGCAGCTTCCAAAGCACGAATATTACGTCCTTCACGACCAATGATTCGACCTTTTACTTCATCCGAGTCAATATTAAAAACAGAAACAGCATTTTCAACTGCCTGCTCTGATGCTACACGCTGAATCGTTTGAATAACAATTCGTTTTGCTTCACGGTTTGCATTCAATTTAGCTTCTTCGGTAATTTCTTTGATGTGGACCATTGCTGAAGTACGGGCTTCATCTTTCAATGATTCCATCAACAGGTTTTTAGCGTCTTCAACAGACATTCCTGTAATTTTCGTCAACTCAGCAACACGTTTCTGGTGCATTTTATCCAATTCCTGGTTACGAACTTCGTTTACAGCAATTTTAGCATCCAGTTCAACCTGAAGTTTCTCCGCGTCTTTTTCTTTACGGGATAATTCTTCGATTTTCTGGTTAAGTGTTTTCTCTTTCCCTTTTGTTTTGTCTTCCCAGGATTGAACACGGCGTTCACGCTCTTTCACCGCTTCTTCATGTTCTTCTTTCAGTTTCAAAAAGCGTTCTTTCGCTTCAATGATCTTGTTTTTCTTTAATGCTTCCGCATCAATTTCGGCTTCTTTGATGATCTGCTCTTTGCGTTTTTTGAGAATCACATTCTGTAAAACAAAAGTGACGGCTCCACCTGCAACTAGCCCGATCAGCGCCCATACTATTCCAAATTCCATAATTATAACTATATAAATTTATGCTTTTGGACAAATTACGTCAACCGATAAAAGAAGTGATCTGATTTCAAGCGATAGAGTCCAGTTCATCTGCCAGTTTCTTCAGTGCCTGAGCGGTTTCTGTAAAATCTACAGAAGTTGAAGGAGCAGTATTGGAAGTAGTGTTTTTACTTCCTTTGGACGACAGCTGTAAGGCTGTCATTGCTAATAAATCTTGCATATCGCGTACAGCAAAGTTATCCTGTAACTGTTTGATTGCTTTATTTATATCCTCGGCAGCGGTTTTCACACGCGTTACTTCAGACTCTAAAACAGTCAGGGGATATGTTCGCCCCGCAACAACTACTTTTAAAGACACCTTACTCATTCGCTATTTTTAATTGTTGAATGCAGAAATCAATTTCTTTCACCAAAGCATCCACATCCAAATCGTTCATCTGAACAGGAGCCGGTTCACGCTCTTCGGTCAATTTAGCGGTCAATTCTTCATAATCAAGCTGTAACTTACTTAGTTCATCAGTTTGATTCTCAACCACCTCATTCAGACGTGAGACTTCTGCCAATAGCGATCCGGAACGTTCACGCTCAGTTACCAACATGGTATTTAAGTGTTGAACCTTCGCTTGAATACGATCGATATATGCCTTTATCTCAGAGGTCATCCAATAAGCTTTTGTACAAAATTAGTAGCTTCCACCAATTAAACAAGTTTTCGACTCGTTTTAGGCAAAAGCATTGTTTTTCCTCCTAAAAAAAGAAGGAATATGAACTACCTTTTTAAGGTTAGATTACTGCTTGAACCTGTATCATTTCGCTTCAGTGTAATCGAATTCTTTTTGATTTCACTTACCTGCCAATCGTCGGCAATGTACTCCAGTCCCCCCTCGGGCAGGAAACTCAGATACAGAATACAAGGATTACGGTCTAAACCAGTTTCCCAGCTTCCATGAGAAGAAAAACCTGAAGCCGTTACAGCAACGCTGCCATCTTCATCAAAAGTAAATTTATACCCTTCGTAATTTTCTATTACGGATTGTCCTTCAATAGTAAAAGAAGTCATTGCCCAGGAACCTTCCGGCAAAACTTTTTTCACGCGACGTGGAGTTGTATGCTTCGAACAAGAAACTGCCACAAAGAACAGTACTGTTAGTGAAGCAAAAATCCAATTTTTCATAGTCTTCAATATTAATTTAGTTTCGCTTACGCAATATTAACGTCTTAGTTTCAATTTCCGTTGTCTTAGATAACGAAAAGGAACTGAAAATAGTACAATTATTATGCCTGCGTTGTGGGGCCGCCAAAGTTCATCGGCGGAAAAGGCGGCGAATCGTTTTCTGAAATCAATCCGTTCGTTTGCTCGAATTTCTGAATATTCTCAGCAAGCGCATGCAATAAACGTTTCGCATTTTGTGGCGACATAATTACTCTTGAACGCACTTTTGCTTTTGGCATTCCCGGCATCATTTGGATGAAATCGGTAACAAACTCAGCCTGTGAATGCGTGATAATTGCCAAATTAGAGTATACACCTTCAGCCAATTCTTCTGAAAGCTCGATATTGATTTGATTTTCATTTTTGTCCATAAAGCGAAGATAATTGTTATCTTCTTATTCTCACTGATTTTACCAAGTTTTTAGCATGAATTCTATAAATAGGAATATTGGGCTGAAGAGCGGTATGGAAGTTATTTTAAACAAATTAACCTCACTGAAGTAATTATCTTTTTGTTTTTTTAACATACTTATCAGAAAGCTATTTAAAAAGTTGAAAAATCAATGTCAGCATTCGACCGTCTCCTCTATCTTTCAGAAAGATCCGCAAGCCATATTTCAACTCATCAAACAATCTGAAATTCGCCGGTTTTGACCTAGTAAAAACACATTTATAATCTCAACAAATTTTTTAAACACATTGATTCTGCTTATATTGTAATCCCGAAGGTTTTCGGAATTATAGTTCGAATTGCCACTCAGGTCTAGTGAATTTCAAATGAAATTCCATCCAAAAGACCATAGACAATTCTTATTTAGACACGTCATATAGTTGTGTTGCCGATCTGGATGTAGTATTCCGGAACAATTGAAATAATTAAAAGACCCTAGTGTCAGAAACATGTGTTCAAGGCTTCTTGATTGATGTCTTGCAACATTAATATTTTATTTATGATTCATGAAGTTTATACCCCGAGAAAACAACCAGCAGTACTTGAAAAAGAGACGTTCGCAACTTTTTTACATTACCACCTGGAGCAATATGGAGATTCAAAGCAAGACATCCTAAAAGCTATTAATTATGCTCTTTCGTTGGAAGCAAATAAAGGCGGTTTAATTGTTACCTCCTTTTATGACAGCCTGCTTACCGGTGTTGCAATTGTAAATTTTACCGGAATGGAAGGATATATTCCTGAAAACATACTTGTATACATTGCCACTCATAAAGACTACCGAGGGATGGGTGTAGGAAAAAAACTACTCAAAACCATTATCGACCAGACAAAAGGAAGTATTGCTTTACACGTAGAATCAGACAACCCCGCACTTCATCTCTATGAAAAAGCCGGTTTTATAAATAAATACGTTGAAATGCGACTAATTAAAGACTAGACATGGCTTTTATTACACTGAACACACATAAGCTGCAAACAAATTTTCGGTTTTTAGACACTTTGTTTAAAGGGCAAGGTATCGAATGGTCGGTAGTTGTGAAAATTCTTTGCGGAAATCAAAAATTTCTTGAAGCTGTAATCCGTGAACTGAATCTGAAACAAGTTTGTGATAGCAGAATCACCAATTTAAAAATTATCAAATCTATTGCTCCGGAAATAGAAACCGTATTCATTAAACCACCACCTAAACGAATGGTTTCGCGTATTATTCAATTCGCCGATATTAGTTTCAATACTGAACTGGAAACTATTAAACTACTTTCTAAAGAAGCGGTTTTACAAAATAAGATCCACAAGATCATGATCATGATTGAAATGGGAGAATTGAGAGAGGGAGTAATGCGTGAACAGTTTATTGACTTCTATGAAGCTGTCTTTGATTTACCCAATATAGTAATCATTGGAATAGGTACGAATCTAACTTGTATGTCGGGCGTTTTACCTAATCAGGATAAATTGATCCAGCTGTGCTTGTATAAACAACTCGTTGAAGCCAGGTTCAATAAGGTCATTCCTTTCATATCCGGTGGTGCTTCCGTAACGATTCCGCTACTTGAAAAGGGTTTGCTTCCATTAGGAATTAACCAGTTCAGGGTAGGTGAAACACTGTTTCTTGGAACAGATGTATATAGTAATGGTCCGCATAAAGAAATGCATCAAAATATCTTTAAGCTATATGCTGAAATCATCGAACTAAGTCAAAAACCACTGGTCCCAAATGGGGAAATGGGGAAAAACCTGCAGTTAGAAGAAATCTCAATAGATGAATCCTTACTTGGAATCTCATCTTTTAGGGCAATTGTGGATGTTGGACTTTTGGATATAGACGCGAATAATATTCAGCCAATCCATGAAGACATGATCATCGTTGGCGCAAGTTCTGACATGACAGTACTCGATCTTGGCACCAATCCCAGAAACCTGAAAACCGGGGATTTAATTGAGTTTAACATGAATTACATGGGAATTCTCAGGATAATGAATTCGGACTACGTTGACAAACGATTTGAAATCCCGAATTCAGCCAAAAGTGTTGTTAATTTACCCCTTCCCGAAAAAAAAGTATGACAAATTTTTTATCCTATCATTTATTGGGTAACAGTGTTTATTCATGGCTTGTTTCGATAGGCTTTGCCGTAGCACAAATTGTAGTTATCAAATTGTTCAGTTTACTCGTGATTCGAAGAATCAAAGCACATTCATTAAAATCTGCTAATACCTGGGATGACGCATTGATTGATAGTGCTGAACGATTCGCGATTCCGTTTCTTTATTTCAGTGCTGTGTATTTTGCTCTTTGCTCAGAATGGTTATCGGGATTGAAGTTCACTCCTCAGGTAAGATCATACTTTCATTCAGCATATTTAATCATTTGCACATTTTTTATTCTTCGAATCATCAGCAGTCTTTTCAGGAAGTTTGTGGCTGCATTTGTGGCCCGGAACAATAGTACCGACGATAAAATGGAGCAGGCTAATGGTCTGATAATTGTGATTAACATCATTATCTGGTGTATTGGTTTACTGTTTCTGTTTGATAATCTCGGATATAATGTTACGACGCTTATAGCCGGGATAGGGATTGGTGGAATCGCAATTGCACTTGCCGCACAAGCTATTTTAGGCGATTTGTTCAGTTATTTCGTCATTTTTTTCGACCGGCCGTTTGAAATAGGTGATTTTATTCATGTTGATGATAAGGTTGGGACAATTGAGCAAATCGGTATTAAAACCACACGTATCAGAACCTTGGGAGGAGAACAGCTGATTTGTTCGAATACGGATTTAACAAATGCGCGGGTTCACAACTACAAACGTTTAGAAAAACGGCGGATTGTGTTTCAACTGGGAGTCACTTATCAAACTTCACATTCACAGCTTAAAAATATACCCGAAATCGTCAGGCAAATTATTGACTCGGAACAGGATGTAGCATTCGATCGTGGCCATTTTTCAGGATTTGGTGACTCCAGTCTGAACTTTGAATTCGTCTATCATGTTTTGTCTACAGACTTTGATTTTTACATGGATAAGCAGCAAACGATCTATCTGGCAATTCATAAATTGTTTGAACAACAAAAAATTGATTTTGCTTATCCTACACAAACACTTTTCCTTCAGCCGGAAATGAGGAAGGAAACCGAACCACAAACTACCTAAACCGAAAACTTATGGCGGGAATCGATCTCATTATTTTTATTGTTTATTTTCTAATGATGCTTGCTGTTGGTTTCTATTTTTCAGGAAAACACAGCAATGAACGTGATTATTTTACTGGAGGTGGAAATATAAGCAGTGCACATGTTGGTTTATCGGTTGTAGCAACGGATGTTGGCGGTGGTTTTTCAATCGGATTGGGAGGTGTTGGTTTTTCTATGGGACTTTCCGGTTCATGGATGCTTTTTACCGGACTGATCGGAGCCTGGATGAGCGCTGCATTTCTAATTCCAAAAGTATTTCATTGGCAACGGACAAATGGCAGGCATTTTCTGACGCTTCCTCAGGTGTTCGGGTTCCTGTATAACAAAAAAGTGGCCCTGGTATCGTCGGTCATTTGCATTATCGGTTACAGTGGTTTCACCAGTTCGCAGTTGCTTGCAGGTTCCAAGCTGACATCGGCGTTTCTTCCAACCGTTAACAGTGAAATGATGTTGTGGGTCATGGGATTTATTGTTGTGTTCTATACTATGCTTGGGGGAATGAAAGCGGTAATTTACACTGATACGATTCAATGGATTATTCTTCTTGCAGGATTGATGGGAGTTGCAATTCCTTTTGCATGGTCAGCGTTAGGTGGTTATGATGGTATTGCCCCGTATCTGAATAAAGATATGAGTTCTTTAACGAACATTACCTGGAATCAGATAATCAATTGGAGTGTTACAATTATTCCGATCTGGTTTGTCGGAATGACTTTATATCAGCGGATCTTTGCCTGCCGCGATGAAAAAGCTGCTAAAAAAGCATGGTACATTGCCGGCATGTTAGAATGGCCGTTTATGGCATTTACCGGTGTTTTTCTCGGGATGCTGGCAAATGTTGCGGTTCAGAAAGGTGTTATTCCTACCGCGGATGGAGTAGTTATTGATAATGAAATGGGGCTGCCGTTATTGTTACGCCAGGTACTTCCAATTGGATTTTCCGGTATCGTAATAGCTGCTTATTTTTCAGCAGTGCTATCTACGGCAGATAGTTGTTTGATGGCTGCCTCAGGCAGTGTTGTCGGAGATCTCATTCCCAAAAGCTGGAAATTGAGCAATTCCAGAGTAGTCCGAATTTCACAAATCACAACGTTAACTGTAGGAATACTCGCTATACTCCTTGCTTCAGTGATGCAAAACGTTATTTCACTTATGCTTTACGCCTATGCGTTTATGGTTTCCGGTCTGTTTGTTCCGGTGATAGCGGCATTGATATTAAAAAAACGTTTCCCTGCACCAGCTTTGATTTCAATGATCTCCGGCGGTTCGGTAACTTTAATACTGATCTTATCCGAGTTAGAACTACCCTGGCAGCTGGATGCTAATATTTTCGGATTAAGTACCGCTATTATCACCTATATAATCTCTCACCAGTTCATCCTTCAAAAAACAAATTAAGAACTGATCTTAGCTGCCGAAAAATCCTTCAGGTTTATGTTTCCCATGAAAAAAAACAACTTTCCCGGCAACTGTGTAAAGGCAATCATTTCAAAATGTACATTTGCATCCAAAAAAGGAATTTGCTGAAATTAACTAAAACTGTCAATCTTACCACAGCGATGATCATTAGTATGATTATCTGGGGAATGAGCTGGCCATCAAATAAGGTTTTAACTTCTTTCGGCTCACCCGTAAGTTTAGGCATTCTGCGTTATACACTGGTAATCACTAGCCTATTCTGTTTACTTATTCTATTAAAGGTAAAACTGACCGTTTCAAAAAGAGGAATTCCATTTATCCTTATTTCAGGAATAATGATGGCATCTTACAACTATACTTTTTTGGCCGGATTGAAAAATGGGAGCCCTGGTGCGGGTGGAATTTTAGTAACAACGCTGAATCCGATTTTGGCTTATTCTATTGGTATATTACTTGCAAAACGGAAGCCAAAAGCTAAAGAAACCATTGGAATATTACTTGGCGCATGTGCCGGAGTTGTATTGCTTAGATTGTGGGATAACGTGAACATACTGAAAAACACAGGAAATGTCTTATTCCTTGCAAGCGCGGTTATTTGGTCAGTGATGAGTAAATTCAGTTCCCGATCAAACGAATTTGGAAATCCTTTTGCGTTTACATTCTGGATGTATGTGGTAACATTACTGTTCATGCTACCTGTAGCTGATTATCCTGAACTGAATAATCTGGTTCACTGTGTAGAGCCAATGTTTTGGGGGAATTTACTTTTCGCAAGTGTAGTAGTTACGAGTTTCGCTACTACTATGTATTTTTATGCAACCTCTCAAATTGGTGCGGAAAGAGCAAGCAGTTTCATCTTCACCGTTCCTTTATGTGCAGGTCTATCTTCCTTTTTTATTCTGAACGAACAACTCCACTGGTACACCATTCTCGGAGGATTGTTGGGAATTGCTGCAGTTTATGTGTTGAATAGGAAATAAGAACAAAGCGAATCACTAATACTTCGGTGTGTTTTCCAGAATATACTTGCGGATCTCAGCAATTTCAGTATCCGTTGCGGTATGCACCTGGAAATAATAGTCGGTCAACACACGTTTCGGATAAACATGAACCATTACCTGATCGTCTTTTTGGTAAATCTCAAATACACAAGCACCGTCTAATCCCTTATGATTGTACTCCCGGGAATGTAATTTCAGTGTATTTACTTCGTCAATCAAAACGGTTTCCAGATTTTCAATCGGACCATAGAAATTTAATCTTACTTTCGAACTGCTGGAAATAGCCGTAATAGCTCCATTTTCAATTTCGATAAAATTCAGAACTCCATACGGATCCCGTTTATAGGCTGTTGTTTTATCTGTCCAAATCTTATCAACAATGTAAAAGCAGGAAATATTACTGGTTGTTAATTCGGGTAGTTCTAACGTATCTGATTGTGCTATAAACCTGAAAGGGGCAAGTACGAAAATGAGGGCGATGGTTTTGACAAAAGGCATTTTTCAGGTTTGAATTTTGGATTGAATATACAAAAAAATCCCTCCCGGCCAAGCCAAGAGGGATTGTATTTTTAAATGAGTGCTTCTTAGCTTTGAGCCTGAAGTGTATCTAACTCTTCCTGGTTTGCAACAATTACTCTGTTGAAACGACGTACACCTGTACCTGCAGGGATTAAGTGACCAACGATTACGTTTTCTTTCAAACCTAATAAGTGATCTTCTTTTCCTGAGATTGCAGCCTCGTTCAATACTTTTGTTGTTTCCTGGAAGGAAGCAGCAGAGATGAACGATTGCGTTTGCAATGACGCACGGGTAATACCTTGTAACAATGGAGTTGATGTTGCAGGAACTGCATCACGTGATTCAACCAATTGTTTGTCGGCACGTTTCAATTGTGAGTTTTCATCACGCAATCTACGAGCTGAAACAATTTGACCTGCTTTCAAGTCTGGTGAATCTCCAGCGTCAACAACCACTTTCATTCCGTAAATTCCGTCATTCTCTTCCATGAAATCCGCTTTGTGAACAGATTGTCCTTCTAAGAAACGAGTATCTCCAGCGTCGATAATCTCCACTTTCAACATCATTTGACGTACAATCACCTCGAAGTGTTTGTCGTTAATTTTCACCCCTTGCAAACGGTAAACCTCCTGGATTTCGTTCACAATGTATTCCTGTACTTTCGTTGGTCCCTGAATGTTCAAAATGTCATTCGGTGTGATCGCTCCATCAGACAACGGTTGACCAGCACGTGTAAAGTCATTTTCCTGTACAAGGATATGTTTAGAAAGCGGAACTAAATACTTACGTACATCTCCGTTTTTAGACGTCACCTGAATTTCACGATTACCACGCTTGATCTTACCGAACTCAACAATTCCGTCGATTTCAGAAACAACAGCAGGGTTTGAAGGGTTACGCGCTTCGAATAACTCCGTTACACGAGGAAGACCTCCGGTGATATCCCCTGTTTTACCAGCTACACGCGGAATCTTAACCAAAATAACTCCTAATTCTGCTTTATCGCCTTCGCTTACGGAAATATGAGAATCAACAGGAATGTTATATTCACGTAATACTTCTTTCGTCTTAGGGTCAATGATATGAATTGCAGGGTTTTTCTTCTTATCGCGAGATTCGATGATTACTTTTTCAGTAAATCCTGTTTGCTCATCGACTTCTTCACGGTAAGTAACACCGTCAATAATGTTTTCGAATACAACTTTTCCTGAAACCTCTGAAATGATTACCGCATTGTACGGGTCCCACTTACAGATAACGTCTCCTTTTTTCACTGAAATGTTGTTATCAACCATCATTTCGGAACCGTAAGGAATGTTTGAAGTCATTAATACAACTCCTGTTTTCGGATCAGTAATTTTCAATTCACCTGAACGCCCTACAACAATGATTTTTTCAGTTCCGTCAGCACCCTTACGAGAGATTGTACGTAACTCGTCGATTTCCAATTTACCTGACGATTTTGCTTTCAAATCGGATACATCCGCAATGTTAGAGGCAGTACCCCCAACGTGGAATGTACGAAGTGTTAACTGTGTACCCGGCTCACCAATTGACTGAGCAGCTACAACTCCAACAGCATCACCTTCTTGTGCAGGGCGGTGAGTTGAAAGGTTACGTCCGTAACATTTCGAACAAACTCCTCTACGCATTTCACAAGTCAATACTGAACGGATTTCAACTTCTTCGATTCCGGCTTTTTCAATTGCATCAGCAACTGTTTCAGAAATCAATTCACCTGCAGCAACAATTAAGTTCTCTGTTTCAGGTTCATATATGTCGTGTACTGTTGTACGACCTAAAATACGGTCAACCAACGGTTCAACGATATCATCGTTTTTCTTCAATGAAGTAGCAACCAAACCTCTTAATGTACCACAATCATCGATATTAATAACAACATCTTGTGCAACATCCACCAAACGACGTGTTAAGTAACCCGCATCGGCTGTTTTCAATGCCGTATCGGCCAAACCTTTACGTGCACCGTGAGTAGAGATAAAGTACTCCAAAATCGAAAGACCTTCTTTAAAGTTAGAAAGAATCGGATTCTCGATAATTTCCTGTGCAGAAGCTCCGGATTTTTGCGGTTTCGCCATCAATCCACGCATACCTGACAACTGACGGATTTGTTCTTTCGATCCACGAGCTCCAGAGTCAAACATCATGTAGATGGAGTTAAACCCTTGATTATCGTTTTTCAACTGTTCCATCAATGTATTTGTCAAACGCGAGTTAGTGTGCGTCCAAATATCAATGATCTGGTTGTAACGTTCGTTATTCGTGATAAGACCCATGTTGTAGTTGGCCATTACCTCTTTCACCTCCGTTTCAGCTTTAGCTACTAAGATCTCTTTTTCTTTCGGGATGATAATGTGATCCAGGTTGAATGACAAACCACCTTTGAAGGCCATAGAGTATCCTAATTCTTTGATATCATCTAAGAATTTAGCTGTTTTAGCTGTGCCACATATTTTCAATACATGACCGATAATGTCACGTAATGCTTTTTTAGTCAATACATCATTGATGAATCCTACTTCGCGTGGAACAACTTCGTTGAACAATACACGTCCACAAGTAGTGTCGATCATCATTAATGTAGGAACACCTTCTGCATTTAAATCGTACGATTTAACTTTGATCGGTGCATGTAAATCCAATTTTCCTTCGTTATTCGCAATGATAACTTCTTCCGGAGAATAGAATGTACTTCCTTCACCTTTCACTTTGTGTTCAGGAGTACTAGTACGAGCTTTCGTAATGTAGTACAGACCCAAGACCATATCCTGAGAAGGTACCGCAATCGGTGCGCCATTCGCAGGGTTCAAAATGTTGTGAGAAGCAAGCATCAACAATTGAGCTTCCAAAATTGCAGCGTTACCTAATGGTAAGTGAACCGCCATCTGGTCACCATCGAAATCGGCGTTGAATGCTGTTGTTACCAACGGGTGCAAACGAATTGCTTTTCCTTCGATCAATTTCGGCTGGAATGCCTGAATACCAAGACGGTGAAGCGTAGGTGCACGGTTTAATAATACCGGGTGACCTTTCAATACACTTTCTAAGATATCCCAAACTACAGGCTCTTTGCGATCAACGATTTTCTTTGCAGATTTAACTGTTTTCACAATACCACGCTCAATCATCTTACGAATGATAAAC
>CAMLIF010000084.1 GCA_946479985.1 uncultured Flavobacteriales bacterium | reverse complement strand
GAGCAGTTTCATTCAACAACAATTTACCTAAACCAACGCGTGTTGCTTTCCAGGCGATAACGGTATGCGCAAACGGCATTCCAACGGCTCTGAGAACTGTTGAATCCGTTAAATCGCGCTGCAATCTGGAAACGGGAAGTTTCGCAGACAAATGTTCATATAATGCGTTTGCAATTCCAATATTTCCTTCCGAGTTTTCGAAGTCGATAGGGTTTACTTTATGCGGCATTGCAGAAGAGCCAATTTCGCCTTCTTTCAGTTTCTGCTTGAAGTAATCCATGGAAATATATGTCCAGAAATCACGGTCCAAATCTAAAATGATGGTATTGATTCGTTTCAAAACATCGAACAAAGCAGCAAGCTGATCGTAATGCTCGATTTGTGTAGTAATTTGGCTTCTTGTCAATCCCAAACGCTCATTCACAAATTTATTTGAGAAAGAAACCCAGTCAGTTTCCGGAAATGCAACGTGATGTGCATTGAAATTACCTGTTGCTCCACCAAATTTGGCGGAAAAAACCGCAGCTTCCAATTGTTTTTTCTGAACAGATAAACGCTCAACAAAAACCCCGATTTCTTTTCCTAAAATGGTTGGAGAAGCAGGTTGACCATGCGTTCTGGCTAACATAGCTCTTCCCGACCAGGCGTTTTGGTATGTAACCAGCTGATCGATAACCAAATTCAATTCAGGTAAAATGACTTGCTGAACTGCTTCCTTCAAACTTAACGGAATAGCTGTGTTATTGATATCCTGTGATGTCAAACCGAAATGAATGAACTCCAGATAGTCATTCAATCCCAAACCGGCCATTTTATCTTTCAAGAAATACTCAACTGCTTTCACATCGTGATTAGTAGTTCTTTCAATTGTTTTAATAGCTTCGGCATCTGCTTCACTGAAATCAGAAACAATTGCACGAAGTTTTGGAAAAACATCAGCGCTCACACCGGCTAAAGAACCAATTTTGTTTTCAACAAGGAAAATGAAATACTCTACCTCTACCAAAACCCGGTATTTGATCAAACCAAACTCTGAAAAGTAAGGAGCCAGTTCGGATACTTTTGAACGGTATCGTCCATCAACCGGAGATATTGCTGTAAGGGAAGAAAGTGTTGTCATTTTTCTGAATTAAAGGCGCAAAGATAACGTATAATTACGAATTACTAGTTCCTAATTACTAATGAGCTCAAGTGTTATTGGATGTTTAAGTAAATAGATTCACAATTCATTCACCCCTGACGAATCTAATTGGTAATTCGTCATTCGCAATTATTAAATTTGTACATGCGTTTCCTCAAAAATGCGTGGATGGGCCTGAAGGCTTACCGCAATGCACTTTATTTTATTGCTGAACACAAACTGTACTGGTATGTCTGTATACCGGCAGTTTTGATGCTCGGAATTTATGAAATCGGTTACCTGATCCTGAAAAATCAGCCGAATTATCATGCGCGAAACATGAACGAAATTAGCTGGCTGCTTATTCAGCTGCTCGTTGAAATTTCTATTTCGTTAGCCTTGATGCGTTTTGCGAAATATGTTGTGGTAGTCATTCTCTCTCCCCTGCTTTCATTTCTCTCTCAAAAAGTAGAATACAAACTTACGGGAAACACCTATCGTTTCGATTTGAAACAACTCATTCATGATGTGAAGCGCGGCGTTAGAATAGCCACCCGGAATATCATGTGGGAATACGCATTTTTTATTCTGGTGTACATTTTTGCACGCATTGGCTGGGATAAAGCTGAAAGCAGTCCGCTGTTCTATCTCGTTTTTATCGTGAGTTTCTATTACTACGGTTTCGCGTTTCTGGATTATGTAAACGAACGTCTGAAATTAACCGTAGATCAAAGTATTCAGTTCACGCGAAAAAACCGTGGAATGGCGCTGGCAATCGGCGGAGTTTATTCCATCCTAATCTGGGTTCCGGTAGAACTGGATGCCTTATTCGACTGGACAACTTTTGGCAATAATCCATTTGAATTTCTCTACAGATTTGTTGTAAACCTCATTCTTTGGATGCTTGCCAGCTTTGCACCCATCTGGTCAATTGTTGCAGCCACTTTAGCCATGAATGATTTGGTTGATTTGAAGAAAACTCGTGAAATCGTAATTTCCGACTTTTCTACACCGAACAGTTAATTATCAACATTTCTCGCTGTTTATTCCTCCTCTATACTTAGGATAGAAATTTTAATTCTTATTTTGTACACTTATCATTTATCACAACGTATGAAATTGCTTTTTACTCTATTACTACTATTACCCGCCTTTTCGGCTCTTGCAAATACAAAATATGCCGGACCGGTAGATTCAACAGCCAGCATTATTGATAAAAGTGCCGCTATTCTTCTGATTGACAAGGGTAAACAAATGGTTATTGACCGAAACTACCGCGATGCGTTGTTGACGTTCCGTGAAGCAGCGTTCAAAGATCCATACACATGGAAAGCGCCTTACTGGATTTCCTTTTGCCATTACAAACTGAACAATTACGGATACGCTAAACAATACGGTCTTTCTGCTATTATAAAAGGTGGAAGTGATGTTGATAAAGAGGTTTATGACATCTTAGGAAACAGCTACCACAGGTTAAGTATGCTAGATTCCGCTCAATATTTCTACCAAAAAGCAATTAACGAAATGCCGAATAACCGGTTAAAAGAGCTAAATATTGAGAATAAAATTGCCGAATGTGCATTTGCCAAAACAGCCCTGGAAAAGGAAACTCTGCAGCGCGTTGCAATGAAAGGTGAAATCAACTCAGGGTTTAACGACTACTGTCCGCTTTTAAGTGCCGATGGAAAGACTTTCTATTTCACTTCCAGAAGAGGAAACACTACCGGCGGACAATTGAACCCCGACGACCAGGAATATTACGAAGACGTTTATAAAGCAATGTGGAATGCTGAAACCAATTCCTGGGATAGTATCACAAATGATATTGAACGCATGAATACAGATGGTTTCGATGCTTTAAACTGGCTTTCGAAAGATGGTTTACATGGTGTTCTAACGGTTAATATTACCTACGGAGATTCGAAGTTGATAACGAAAAGTTCTGATATCTGCGAAATAGATATGACGAAGCAGAACAAATGGTCTTCTGCAAAACCAATTGCGAATAAAACAATCAACACATCATTCATGGAAGGTTCTGCAACGTTGACTGCCGACGGAAACACGATGTATTTCGTTTCAGACAGAAAGGGCGATAAGCGTTCTACTGATATCTACATGGTTCAAAAAAGCGGAAAAAAATGGGGAAATGCCGTTTTATTGTCAGACAGTATTAACTCTGTTGGCCGTGAAACTACTCCATTCATCACTGCTGACGGAAGATTCCTTTTCTTCTCTTCTGACGGTCATCGCGGGATGGGAGGCTTAGATGTTTATGTTTGTGAAAACACTGGTTCTGGCTGGAGTTCTCCAATTAACCTGGGAGCAAGTATTAATACGGTAAACGACGATACGCATTTCAAGATTTTCAAAGAAGCGAACAAGATCTACATGTCAGGAATTAACCTTTCCGGGCAAAAAAGCAGCTACGATATTTATGAAATCGACTTATCGAAAGTAAAGTTGCCTGTAAAGATCTAAATGCATTTTTTCGTTGATAGATTAAACTTTATGGAAACAGAGTTGTAATGCATCTTCGTATTGTACTTCATTAGATTTAAATCGAAATAAATGAGAAAAATTCTTCTTCTTGCTGCGTTTTCAATCGTTGCAACGGCTTTGTGTTTCGGCCAAACCGAACGCAAAGAAAACGCTGCAATTAAGCAAGTAATCGTATTCAAAAACGGTGCGCAGATTGAGCATTCAAAATCCATTACCCTTTCTGCCGGAAAACAGTTTGTGGTTTTTGAAAAACTGACCGAGTTTGTTGACCCGAGTTCAATTCAACTGAAATGTTCTGAGAGCGCAACGATCTTAAGTGTCCGCGTTCGTAAAAATTACGACGAAACTTCGTTGAAAGAAACAGATCTGAAAAAACTGACTGCAAGTAAGAAAGTTTTAGAAACAAAAAAAAATCAACTTGATGACGAATACCACGTTTTGCTGGTTGAAGAGGAGTTGATGAAAAACAACAGTCGTTTGTGGAGCAATCAAAGCGGCGTAAAAGTAGCGGAGCTGAAAGAGGCCGTTACTTATTATCACACAAAACTGACAGAAATCGGGAAACAAAAAACAATCATTCAAACGGAAATTGAAGACCTGACGAAACAGATCAATACTGTTGAGCAGGAAATCAATACGAGAAGCAGCTTACCGGTTACTATTTATTCTGAAGTAGTTGTAGAGCTTTCTACAGATCGTTCCGGAGAAGCATCTTTCAATTTCAGTTATATCACCCCAAAAGCATTCTGGAAACCTTATTACGATATGCGTTCTGCAGGAATTGGCTCTGCCGTGGCATTGGAAGCAAAAGGATTGGTTTCTCAAAATACAGGAATCGAGTGGAAAAATGTAAAATTGATTCTTTCTACGAATGATCCATACGACAATACGCAGGAACCGAATATTGAGCCCTGGTATTTAGATTATTATTCGGCTTTACCGCGAAGACAAGCTTCTTATCGTCCGGCGGCACAGTTCAATTATAACGGTGAGACTATTCACGGTGAAGTATTAGATATCAGTACAGGGGAACCTTTGGCTTTTGCAAAAATCTCCATGTCGCAGGACGGAAGAAACTTTGTTACGACAGATGCAGCAGGAAAATTCTCGTTCCAGGTTCCAAGAAACGAATACGCTTTTAATGTTGAATACCTGGGTTACAACTCGCAGTATATTTCTATCAACGCTCCGTATTACAAAATTGCTCTTGTACCGCAGGACATTGCAATGGAAATGCTTCCTCAAAGCTACGTGATTCTGGACGCAGATGAAGCTGATTACAGTGGAGGTTACGGCTACGACTACGAAGAATCAGAAAAGAATTTGGAATCAGTAGTTATTTCATCTCAAACAAAGCGATTGTCTAAGAAAGAAATGGAAAGAATGCCATCCTCAGCGAATATTAGTGGCGATTACGGGACTACAGGAGGAGTTGTTGCGCGGCAAGTAATCAAAGACCTGCGAATGGAATTCGTGATTGAAACACCATTTACAATTCCTTCTGATAATGCAGATCACCGCGTTCCCATTGCAGTGTATCAAATGCCGGCAACTTACGAATACCACAGTGTTCCAAAATTCGATGCCGGAGTATTCCTTGTAGCACAAATCTCGGGCTGGGAAAAACTGAACTTGCTTAGTGGAGAATCAAACATTTACTTTGACGGAACATACATTGGTAAAACGTACATCGATGTGAACTCTACAAAAGACACCTTGAGCTTCTCACTTGGAAAAGACAACAAGATTAAAGTTGAGCGTAAGAAAAGCCAGGAAATGAGCAAAACCCGTTTGGTTGGTTCGCGTTACAAATATGAAGTAACGTGGGATTACACGGTTCGTAACAATGGCGGCGGAGCAATTCCTATCATCATTAAAGATCAGTTCCCGATTTCATCAAATAGTGATATCAAAGTGAAAGAAGGAAGTTACGAAGGTGCTCAGTACGATGAGAATTCGCACATCTTAACATGGAAATTTGTGACAAAAACAGGAGAAACGAAAACATTCAAATTCGATTTCTCAGTTGATTATGATAAAGATTCACCGGTTTATTTAGAATAAAATGAAAAACATCTTAATACTAACTTTCGCGTTTCTAAGTTCGCTGTCGTTTGCACAGGAACGTAAAGAAAACGCCCCGATTCAGCAGGTAACCGTATTCAAAAACGGTGCACAGGTTGAACACACAAAATCCATTACGCTTTCTACCGGAAAACAGTTTGTGATTTTTGAAAAACTGACCGAGTTTGTTGACCCGAGTTCAATTCAGCTGAAATGTTCTGAAAACGCAACGATTTTGAGTGTTCGCGTTCGTAAAAACTATGATGAAACTTCTTTGAAAGAAACAGATCTGAAAAAACTGACTGCCAGTAAAAAAGTATTGGAGACAAAGAAAAGTCAGTTGGAAGATGACTATCATGTTTTGTTGGTTGAGGAAGAACTGATGCAAAACAACAGCCGTTTGTGGAGCAATCAAAGTGGTGTTAAGGTAGCTGAGTTGAAAGAAGCTGTTACTTATTATCACACCAAACTGACCGAAACAGCAAAACAGAAAACTATCATTCAAACAGAAATCGAAAACCTGACAAAACAGATCAATACTGTTGAGCAGGAAATCAATACGCGAAGCAGTTTGCCGGTTACTATTTATTCTGAAGTAGTTGTAGAACTTTCTGCTGACCGCGCCGGCGAAGCAACTTTCAACTTCAGCTACATCACACCAAAAGCATTCTGGAAACCTTATTACGATATGCGTTCCGATGGAATTGGATCGGCTGTGGCATTGGAAGCAAAAGGGTTGGTTTCTCAAAACACCGGAATAGAGTGGAAAAACGTGAAATTGATTCTTTCTACGAATGATCCATACGACAATACACAGGAACCAAATATTGAGCCCTGGTATTTAGATTATTATTCAGCCTTACCGCAACGCCAGGCATCTTATCGTCCGGTTGCTCAATTTAATTACAACGGTGAAACTATCCATGGTGAAGTATTGGATATCAGTACCGGCGAACCATTGGCTTTTGCAAAAATTTCTATGTCGCAGGACGGAAGAAACTTTGTTACGACAGATGCAATGGGGAAATTCTCGTTCCAGGTTCCTAGAAACGAAAACGCATTCAATGTTTCGTATTTAGGTTACACACCTCAATATCTTTCCATCAACGCGCCGTACTACAAAATTGCTCTGATTCCCGAAGCTATTGTTATGGAATCTATCGATTACACAATTGCTGGAGATACTTTTACGTGGGACGCAGAAGGTCAACAAGAATCATACAACGCAGTCAGCCCTATGTATGATCAAAAAGCTGTTTACAGTTTATCTCAGACAGAAGTGGTGATGGCACAATCGAGAAGAAAAAAGGGGAAAGTGAATGCTTCACCACCACCGCCTCCTGCCCCAATGAGTTATGGAAATACCGTTTCTGTTTCCCAGGTAGTGAAAGATTTGAGAATGGAATTCGTGATTGAGACACCGTTTACAATTCCGTCTGATAATGCAGATCACCGTGTTCCGATTGCAGTGTACCAAATGCCTGCAACTTACGAATACCACAGCGTTCCAAAATTCGATGAAGGTGTATTCTTAGTTGCACAAATTTCAGGCTGGGAAAAACTGAACTTATTGAGCGGAGAATCGAATATCTACTTTGACGGAACATACATTGGCAAAACATACATCGATGTGAACTCTACAAAAGACACATTGAGTTTCTCACTTGGAAAAGACAACAAGATCAAAGTAGAGCGTAAGAAAAGCCAGGAAATGAGCAAAACCCGTTTGGTTGGTTCGCGTTACAAATACGAAGTGACGTGGGATTACACGGTTCGAAACAATGGCGGCGGAGCAATCCCGATTATCATTAAAGACCAGTTCCCAATTTCAACGAATAGCGATATCAAAGTAAAAGAAGGAAGCTACGACGGAGCAAAATATGATGAGAACACACATATTCTGACTTGGGAATTCACCACAAAACCGGGGGAATCAAAAACCTTCAAATTTGATTTCAGTGTAGATTACGGAAAAACACAACCGGTTTATTTAGAGTAAAAAATCATAAACATATAGAAACAAAAATCCCGGTCACTGTAATCTAAGTGCCGGGATTTTTGTTTTGTTATACCTAAAGTTTGATAAATTTCTGTCTGCGTACAATTCCGGTTTGATCATCCGTCAATTCAACCAGATAACTTCCCGATTGAAGTTTGGTGATGTCTAAAGTTTGATTCGCTTCAATAATTGTCTTTTCCTGAATGGTTTGACCGTTCATGTCCAGAATCTCAACCAAACTTCGTTCGTCGGTTGAAAATTGAATGTATGTTTCTGCCGGGTTTGGAATAATTGTAAACATTTCTGCTGACGATTCATCCAATCCTGCAAAATACGGTGGTGTAATTCGAATGATCGGGTGCTGCCCGGTGTTTGTAGCTATGTATATTTCTTTATTCGGACCAATTTCTATATCTCTCAAACGACCGAATTGCCCACCGAAATACTCGTCCAAATCATCAATTCCTGTTGACGTTCCGTTTAAATCTATTGTTACCAATCGTTGTCCGTTCAACGTAACCATTAACGCGCGATTATGCCATTCAGGAAACGACCAATTCTCATAAAACACCAAATCAGAAGTTGCAATAGTAGGTGTCCACGCATAAATTGGAGATTGGTACAATCCGGTTGCACATGGCGTGTTCTCGAACGGTTGATCACAAAATCCGTGAATCAGCGGCCAGCCATAATTTTTACCGGCTTCCAGGATCTGAAGTTCATCATCAGTTGTTGGCCCGTGTTCCGAAATCAGTATTTTACCATCAGGCAATCTGCAAATTCCCTGAGAATTCCGATGTCCCATGGTGTAAACATAGGAACCGGGTGTTGGATTGTCGGCCGGAATGGACCCATCCATATTTATACGTAAATATTTTCCGTTGAGAGAATTTTCATCCTGCGCCAATTCGCTCACATAACATTCACCAGTCGACATTAAAATAGTATTATCAGGAAGAATAAACAGACGCGAACCATTGTGATTCTGCCAGGCAAGAATATCATCAACCAAAATATCTTCATCCACCAGATTCACTCCGTTGAACGTGTATTTCACCAAACGTTCTTTGAAATAACCATCGTTGTCTTCAGGTCCGTATGTATAAACGAGAAAAACTTCCGATGTATTGGAGAAATCAGGATGCAGTACCATTCCGAGTAAACCACTTTCACTTACAGCATGAACGGTTGAAGTTAAATCAAGAACTTCCGTTTTCACACCTGTTTGCACATCGATTCGACTCACCAAACCACCACGCTCCGTTACCCAAAGGTAATCTTCCCCTTCCATTTTTATTTCCCAGGGAGTATTCACATCCGTAGTCAATGTGTCGATCGTTACTGTTGTACTGCCAATCTGCTGTGTGCTTTGTGCAAGAACAGCCGGAGTAACCAGAAGTGATATCATCAAAAATAAAGTACTATTCTGCATACGTTGAATTTTAAATTATTATTCGTTAAGCATTTCAAGTTAAATCAATTCGGCTTGTCTAACAAAAAAGATATTTACACTTTTCCCAGTATTTCAAGTTGTTCCCAGAAAGAAGGAAAGCTTTTTGAAACCGCTTCAGCATCAGAAATAATGACGTCTCCGTTACTTATTGTACCTGCAATTGCCAAACACATAGCAATTCGATGATCATGATGCGATTTCACTTCTCCCCCACTAAATTTTCCGGTTCCGTAAATAATCATCTGATCACCATCTAACTCTATTTTAACACCGAGTTTGCCAAATTCTTCCTGTAATGTGAGTGCCCGGTTACTTTCTTTGTGCGTCAATCTTGCTGCTCCTAAAATAGTGGATTGTCCGTTAATAGACGCTGCCAGAACAACCAGTGCCGGAAACAAGTCCGGGCAATGCGTTGCATCGAATTCAAAGGCGCAACGTTCTGATCCGTTTATTGTGATTTCGTTGTTCAGATGGTGGATTTTACAATTTGCACTCATCAAAGCATCCAGCATCATTTTATCAGCCTGCAGGCTGGAAATGTTTAGTCTTTTTAAGCGAATTTGGTGTCCAACAGCCGCTGCAACTAAAAAATAACTTGCCGAACTCCAATCCGAATCAACAGTATAATCTGTTGGTTTATATTCCTGCGGAGCTTGAATCACAAACAAGTTCCCCGGTCTGTGATCAATTTTTATCCCGAATTTAGAAAGCGTTTGCAAGGTCATTTTCACGTACGGAACCGAGGCCAGATTCAATGCGGTAAGAACAGATTCTGATTTTGCAAGTGGTAAGGCCATCAAACATCCTGAAATGAATTGAGAACTCAAAGATCCGTCAACTTCTACTTTTGCGCCGGTTAAAGGCCCACGAACGGAAATAGGTAGTTTGCCTTCGTTTGTTTTAACTTCTACTCCGAATTTAGGTAGAACTTCCCCGAAAAAATCCATTGGTCGTGAAACCAAAGAACCGCGGCCTTCAACAGTTACCTCCTGATCGAAAGAAGCTGAAACTGCCGTTAACAGCCGGATTCCCAGACCAGATTCCCCGGCACTGATAATTGTTGAATTTTGGAGCTTTAAACCACCCTCAATTTCTGTGTTTCCCTCATCGTTTTCTGTTACTACAGCACCCAATTGCTGAATGGCGGTTTTCATCGCATTTTCATCATCACTGGTTCCTAATCCAGTAAGTACACTTTTCCCCTTTGCCAATGCGGCGGCTAAAAGTGCACGCTGCCCATCACTTTTTGAAGCGGGAATTTGGATTATACCCTGAAGTTTTCGCGGACCAATTTTCTGTATCATTCTTATTTATGTGTTGTGTAAAGTTCGTATAAAAAACAAATCCCCGGTCATTGAATAGAGTCGAATGCCAGGGATTTTATGAATAAATATCTTTCGCTTCGATCAAGTTCGTTTATGCCAATATGCCGCGAAGAAATATGTGTTTGTCATTTTCATATCGACAAATATACAGGTTATTATTTTAACCAAAATGGCTAATTATTTTATTTTTATCACAGAAAGTTTTGTTGCTAATCATATTTAAACTAGTTTCGCCCCGTGAATATTAAAAACAACATGACTAAAATTTGGTGGCAGTACACATTGTGTGACTGACGCTTTGATATTCATAAAACCCGAAAACTTTTAAGCGACTTGTCACAACGGCAGGTCGCTTTTTTTATGTCCAAAAAAATGAGAATAGAAACCAACATACAATCCTTTAAAGCAGATCTTTACACGCCAATAAGCGTTTTTCTGCGCATTCGGAATGAATTCAGGAAACCAATGCTTTTGGAAGGAAACGATTATCATTCACGTGCTGAAAGCACATCTATCATTGGCTTTGAACCCTTGGTGGAAATTGTAGTGACACGTGAGAAAATCACCATCGTAACCGAACAAAATTCGGAAATCATACCGTTTACCATTTCGAATCATCCGGATTCGATACTGGCAGAATTGATGAACCGATTTCAACCGGTGAATGAAACCAATAATTACGGGTTCTTCAGTTATTTCGGTTTCGAATACGCACACATCAATGAGCCTCAGATTGAAACTGATCCTGATGAGCAAAGACTTCCGCTTGCTCATTTCATTTTGTACAAATACCAGATTGTTCTTGATCATTTTCATGATACCGGTGAATTCGTTATCAATCGAAATACAGATTCAAACGAAACAATTCTTTCTTTAGAGGAAATTCTTCAGCTACAGCCCAACTCCGTTCTTCCATTCGAATTAAAAGGGGAAGAAAAAAGTAATCTCTCGGATTCAGATTTTCTCCGTTTGGCCGGGAAAGCGAAGGAACATATTCTTCGCGGAGATGTTTTTCAATTAGTTGTCTCTAGAGAATTTAATGTGCCGTATTTCGGTGATGATTTTCAGATTTATCGTGAACTGAGAACCTTAAATCCTTCTCCCTATCTCTTTTATGCCGATTTTGAAACACACCGGATTCTGGGCTCATCACCTGAAAAACAACTTCAAATCAGGAATGGAATTGCGGAAATTCATCCGATTGCCGGAACCGTAAGAAAAAGTGGTGATCCTGACAAAGACGAATTGGCAATTCAGCATTTGATTCATGACGATAAGGAAAATGCCGAACACACCATGCTCGTTGATTTGGCTCGAAACGATCTGAGCAAATACTGTGCGGGTGTTAAAGTGACGAAGTACAAAGAAATTCAGCATTTTTCGCATGTCATTCACCTGGTTTCGAAAGTTATTGGAATTCATGCTGAAGAAACCGCATTGTCTGTGTTCAGCGGAACATTTCCAGCTGGAACACTTTCCGGAACGCCAAAACCAAAAGCACTTGAACTGATCAGCAAATATGAAGCGGGAAAACGCGATTATTATGGTGGCGCCATTGGTTTCATAGACTTCAGCGGCAATGTAAATCTTGCAATTATCATTCGAAGTGTTTTCAGTAAAAACAATGTCCTGCATTACCGCGCAGGAGCCGGAGTGGTTCTCGATTCTGTTCCCGAAAACGAATTGCAGGAAATAGAAAATAAATTGGGCGCCGTTCGACTGGCCATTCAAAAAGCCAATACCCTTTTAGAAATACAAATCGCTGCATTATGAAGATAGGAATCATTGACAATTTCGATTCGTTTGTTTACAACCTGGTGCGTTACGTTCGTGAAGAAGGAACGGAAGTGATTGTTCAGCGGAATACTAAAATTGACTTCAGAGAACTCGATTCATGTGATGCGATACTTCTCTCACCTGGCCCGGGAATTCCAATTGAAGCAGGTTCGCTCATAGAAGTGATTTTTAGATACAACACTACAAAACCAATTTTGGGAGTTTGCCTCGGACACCAGGCTTTGGGAGAATATTTCGGCGGAAAACTGAAACAATGTCCCGAGCCAATCCACGGAAAAGCAAGCAAGATGCGTATTCTGAAACAAAATATTCTTTTTAAAGATCTTTCAACTGATATTGAGATTGGCAGATACCACAGCTGGGAAGTTGATATTTCCAATGCTCCGGAACTTGAAATAACAGGAATAACGGGTGAAATAACTATGGCATTTCAGCATAAAAAACTTCCGGTCTGCGGAGTTCAGTTTCATCCTGAATCTATTCTCACTCCCGAAGGAAGAAAAATTATTAAAAACTGGTTAACTACAATCAAATGAATCCAAAATATTACGTTGAAAAAGTACTCAGCAGAAATACACTGACACAGGAAGAAGCCAAAGAAAGTATGCTTCTGATCGGGAATGGAAAAATGAATGACACGGAGATCGTTGCTTTAATGACAGGTCTTCAATTTCGCGGATTGGAACTAAACGAATTGAAAGGATTTCGAGCGGCTTTGCTGGAACTCGCTCTTCCCATTCACCTGGAATTCGAAAGTGCAATTGATGTTTGCGGAACCGGAGGCGATGGAAAAAACACTTTCAACATCTCCACAACAACCGCTTTTGTGGTGGCTTCAATGGGCTATAAAGTTGTGAAACATGGTAATTACGGTGTAAGCTCACTTTGCGGATCTTCCAATGTTCTGGAGTTCCTGGGAATCAAATTCTCAAGTGATTCCAAAGTACTTCAATATCAGTTAGACAAGTCGAATCTGTGTTTTTTGCACGCTCCGCTCTTTCATCCGGCCCTAAAAGTTGTGGCTCCGCTCCGAAAACAATTAGATACGCGAACGTTCTTCAATGCAATTGGCCCGTTAGTGAATCCTGCAAATCCAACGCATCAACTTACAGGTACATACAGTTTGGAACTGGCAAAATTGTATCAGCATGTATTGGTTCATGAGCGCAAGAACTTTACAATACTTCACGGTTTGGAAGGTTTTGACGAACTCACTTTTATTGGCGCAACACGAGTTCTTGGTTCAAAATCCGACGTCATTATTCCCGAAGGGCAGCTTCGTGTTTCGTTGCAGGACCTGAGTGGTGGAGAAACTGTTTCCGAAAGCGCAAAAATCCTGGTAAATCTTCTGGAAGGAAACGGTACAGACACTCAAAAACATGTTTTGGCAGGAAACACTGCGCTCGCCATTCAGACTTTTCACCCGAATGAATCGTTCGAAAATGCTTATGCCGAAGCAAAATCATTCATTGATTCAGGCAAAGCAATTACATCGTTCAAACAAATTTTATCATGAGAACTATCCTGGACAATATTGTAGCAAACAAAAAACTGGAAGTTGCAAAACTGAAAACCGAAAAATCAAAATCAGACTTCATCCAAGCGCCGCTTTTCAAAAATCCGAAACGATCGCTGGTAGAATCAATTCGTTCCGTTGAATTTGGAATTATCGCAGAAATCAAACGAAAATCGCCCAGCGGTGGAGAGATTTCTCCAAAACTCAGTCCTGTTGAACAGGCTCTTTGCTATGAAAAAAGCGGTGCCAGGGCAATTTCCGTGCTTACCGATCAAACATATTTTGGAGGATCAATGAATGATATCTCGGCGATTACAAACTTGGTACAACTCCCGATTCTGCGGAAAGAATTTATCATCGACGAAATTCAATTATACGAGTCCAAAGCTGGCGGAGCCGATGCAATCTTACTTATAGCCATGATCTTAACGAAAGAAGAGATTATTGTTCTGACCGATAAAGCGCATGAATTAGATCTGGAAGTTCTCCTGGAAGTTCACGCCAGCGTGGAGAAAGCCAAAATTTATGAGCATGTTGATTTGATTGCAGTGAATAATCGAAATCTGATGCTCCAGGAAACCAGTCTCGAACATTCGTTTAACTGGGCGGCACAACTTCCGGAAAATAAACCGTGGATTTCCGCATCCGGAATTTCCTCCTCGGAACAAATCAATTCGTTGAAAGATGCGGGCTATTCCGGTGCACTGATCGGTGAAAGCATCTTGAGGAACAACAATTTGGAGCAACTAATACAAATCGAAAAACATGAAAATTAAAGTCTGCGGTCTTACCGACAATGAATCGGGCAGAACCATTGCCCAACTTCCGGAAGCCACTCATTTGGGCTTTATCTTTTACGAAAAATCGCCACGTTTCACTACAACCACGTTCAAAACTTCGAAAGCGAAAATCGGCGTTTTTGTGGATGCTGAAATTTCACGAATAATGGAGTTGGTAACCGAACATGAATTAACCGGTGTACAGCTTCATGGATCAGAAACACCAGAATTCATTACCCAGCTTCCCGAAAACCTTGTCAAAATAAAAGCCTTCGGAATTTCAACTGCTGATGACCTGAAGCAAACCCAACAATTCGAAGGATTAGTTGACTATTTTCTGTTTGATACAAAAACAACGGATTATGGCGGCTCCGGAAATTCGTTCAGCTGGACAATTTTAGAACATTACAAGGGAGAAACACCGTTTTTCCTAAGTGGCGGAATTGGACTTGATTCAGTGCAGGAAATTGAAACGTTTCAGCATGAAAAATTGGCGGGATTCGATTTGAACAGCCGTTTTGAACGAAATCCGAAAGACAAAAATGTATCACAACTTCAACACTTTATCAAAGCAATAGCATGAAACAATCATATCTACAAACCGACGAATTGGGATTCTACGGAGAATTTGGCGGAGCTTACATTCCTGAATTATTGCGCCCCGCCGTTGAAGAACTAAACGCAGCTTATGAAAAATTTTCGTTTACACCAGAATTCGTTTCCGAGTACAAAGCTTTACTAAAAGACTTTGTCGGAAGACCCACTCCGCTCTATTACGCAGAACGCCTTTCGGCAAAATATCATTTCCATATTTACCTCAAACGCGAAGATCTCTGTCATACAGGGGCCCACAAGATAAACAACACAATTGGCCAGATTCTGCTCGCGAAAAAAATGGGGAAAACCGACATTATTGCTGAAACAGGAGCCGGTCAGCATGGCGTGGCAACAGCAACTGTTTGTGCACTTATGGGCTTGAATTGCATTGTTTACATGGGTGAAAAAGACATTGCACGACAAGCACCCAACGTTCAGCGAATGAAAATGCTTGGTGCCGAGGTTTGTCCGGCAGTATCCGGAAGTAAAACATTGAAAGATGCAACAAACGAGGCAATCCGGCATTGGATCAATTTTCCGAATTCCTACTATCTCATTGGAAGTGTAGTTGGGCCTCATCCTTATCCGGCGTTGGTAGCGCGTTTTCAATCGGTAATTTCAGAAGAAATCAAATTGCAACTGAACGAAAAAACCGGAAAAGAAAATCCGGACACCGTAATTGCATGCGTTGGCGGAGGAAGTAATGCTGCCGGCGCTTTTTATCATTTCTACGACAATGAAAATGTGGAACTAATTGCAGTAGAAGCAGCTGGTGAAGGAATCAATTCCGGTAAAACTGCCGCATCCAGCATTCTGGGAACCCCGGGAATTTTACACGGAAGTTTAACCTTACTTATGCAGGATTCGGACGGACAAGTGACAGAACCACATTCTATTTCCGCAGGATTAGATTATCCGGGAATTGGACCTTTACATGCACATACGATCAAAGCCGGAAGAACAAAAGTTATTACGATTGAAGACCAGGAAGCATTAGATGCATCTCTTCTGCTTTCCAGAACAGAAGGAATTATTCCTGCGTTGGAAAGTGCCCATGCCATTGCAGCTCTGGAATACTGTAATTTTCCAAAAGACCAGGTTGTTGTAATTAATTTATCTGGTCGGGGCGACAAAGATATGAATACCTATCAGGAAGCATTTAAAGATTTGTAATATGAATCCGTTTCAAAAAAAACATAAACAAACAAGCATATTCATTACAGCTGGTTTTCCCGGGTTGAATTCACTCGAAACACAAATAGATTTCCTGCAAAACAGAGGAGTGGATTTCATTGAAATCGGGATTCCCTTTTCAGATCCGTTAGCCGACGGACCAACCATTCAGGAATCGAGCGCGAAGGCAATAGCTAATGGTATGTCGATTACGGAATTATTCAATCAACTAAGAAGAATAAAACCACAAGTGAAAGTTCCTTTGGTGTTAATGGGCTATTCGAATCCGGTAATGCAGTTCGGATTTGAAAAGTTCCTTAAAACATGCGACGACCTGGAAATAAAAGCTCTGATCTTACCCGATTTGTCATTCGAATTATATAAAAACCGTTATGAGAAAATATTCGTGAAATATAAGGTTCAGCTTTGCTTTCTGATAACACCAAAAACCACCAACGAACGAATTATATCGATTGCAAAACAATGTGAGAACAGTTTTGTTTACCTTGTAAGTCAGAACAGCATAACCGGCAACACTTTTGAAATGAATTCGTATCTGAAAACACGTTATGCGGAAATCAGGCAGTTGTGTGGAAAAACACCTTTATTTCTGGGATTTGGAATTGATTCGGCAGAAAAACGGAAAAGCGCTTTTGAAACTTGCCACGGAGTAATTGTGGGTACAGCTTATTTGAAAAATCTGGCTAATAACCAAGCAGAAAAATTCCTCGATCAATTAATGTCAGACTAACTTTTGTGGGTACTTTTGTCTCATGTCTGAAAGCACAAAATACGCATCGTCGAAAACTGTTTTCCCAATTTTGTTTGCCGTTTCATTTGGTCATTTACTCAATGATCTGATTCAGGCTACTTTGGCTCCGATGTATCCACTGCTCAAAGAAGAAAACGGACTAACATTCGGAGAAATCGGGTTAATTACGTTTGCTTTTCAGATTACTTCATCGCTTTTACAACCTGTTGTCGGAACTATAACCGACAGATATCCTCAACCCTTTTCCTTCAGTTTCGGGATGATATTTTCCATTTCCGGAATCATCTTGCTGAGTTTTGCGGGTAGTTTCGCAACCATTATTCTTGCCGCTTGTATGATTGGATTAGGATCTTCGGTTTTTCACCCGGAAGCTTCGCGTGTTGCCTATTCTGCCTCGGGAGGAAGAAGGAGTTTTGCCCAGGCTATTTTTCAGCTAGGAGGAAATAGCGGCACCGCGCTCGGACCATTACTTTTCGCATTTATTG
>CAMLIF010000083.1 GCA_946479985.1 uncultured Flavobacteriales bacterium | reverse complement strand
GCACTGATGGCTTCTATCGTTGTTTTGATACTCGGTTGTTTAGCAGCTTATTTCGCAAGAGAGGTTGGGAATTCCGGAGGGCTTATTTCACACCCTGAGATCAGAACGGAGAAAGCTATGTCGGAAAGTCATTAACACGTCCAAACAACATGGTGACGCTGAGTGACAAGATATAAAATAAAATATTTAGAGAGAATAATCCCGGTTAGTGAAAGCTGATTGGGATTTTTTATCTCAACAGGATTCTATATAAAAAATCTCTGAAAATTTACATTTAAGCTTCGTCTTCTTCCTTTGCTGGTTCTTCCTGTGGCTGGTCCAGCGGTTGGTCCATTGGCTTATTCAAAGGCTGAACCATTGTTTTAGGTCGCTGAACCCGAGAATCTATTATATTGTCTGACATTGCCTGATCAAGCGTTTTTGCATGTTCCCTGAACGGACTTTCGATTGTTTGCTTGGCGTCATTCACAATTCGGTTCATATTCAGATCACCAGTCATTTCGGTTGCCGACTTTTTAATTTCATTCTGAACATCCTGGGATGCATCTTTGATCTGGCGGATTGTACGCCCCATAGTTCGCGCAATGCCCGGAATGCTCTTCGAACCGAAGAATACCAAAATGAAAATCAGGATCAATAAAATCTCAGATCCTCCAACATCACTTAAAAACAAAGGTACATTCACCATAGCGAACACAAAAGTAATGAGTTTATGCAGATAATCCAGTGGAAAATAGGATAATTTAAGACTGTAGTTTGAGTAGCATCATCAATTCCGTATATTTGCCCAAAAAAAATCGAAAACAGAATAACATGGCAACTACAGCAGATATTAGAAACGGACTGTGCATCAGGTTCAATGATAAGATTTCACAAATCATCGAATTCCAGCATGTTAAACCAGGAAAAGGTCCTGCATTCGTGCGTACAAAAATGCGTATAATCGAAACCGGAAAGGTAATCGACAATACGTTTTCTGCTGGTCACAAAATTGAGATCGTTCGTGTGGAAAACAGGGAGTATCAATACCTTTATCAGGAAGACACCAATTATGTTTTCATGAATAACGAAACATACGAGCAAGTACTTATCCCGAATAAGATGATTGAAAAACCGGCTTTCTTACAAGAAGCCATGGTGTGTAACATCTTGTACGATGCAACAGAAGAAAATCCGTTGGTAGTTGAACTCCCAATGTACATTATCTCTGAAGTATCTTATACAGAACCGGGAATAAAAGGAGATACGGCAACAAACTCTATGAAAGCTGCAACTATTGCAACCGGTGCAGAAGTAAAAGTTCCATTGTTCATCGATATGGGTGAAACAATTAAAGTAGATACCCGAACAGGAGTTTACGTAGAGCGCGTAAAAAACTAATCTGAAAATATATATATTGGAAAAGCGGTCTGCTCCAAGCGGATCGCTTTTTTCATTAAAACAACTTGAAAAATCACTGTTTTCAAAGCTTCCACATAATTTTATAAATTTATGTTTTTGTGTCCGCCATGGCAGATGAAAAATCCTTAACTCCCCAATACCAAAATCCATTTCCTCCACATCAACCCCATATCAATATTCCATTATTTTTTTGTCCTAAATAACACATTAACCGCTCAAAAGGGTTATTTTTGCGCCCTGTCTGCCGACAAAGGCAGGTTCAATTTTTAATTAAATATTTCTGGTAAATGAGTACAGCTTTGGGTAACCACATTTTGGTTGAATTTATGGGTTGCGATCCGCATATTATGAACGACGTTTCTTCAATAGAACGCGATATGGTGGGTGCAGCTCAAAAGGCAGGAGCAACAGTAATAAATTCTACATTTCACCACTTTTCTCCATACGGAGTTTCTGGTGTGGTGGTTATTCAGGAAAGTCATTTAGCTATTCATACCTGGCCGGAATACGGTTACGCTGCGGTAGATTTGTTTACTTGTGGAGAAATGGATGCGTGGATCTCTTTCGATCACCTGAAAGAATGTTTCGGAGCAAAAAACTATTCTGCACTTGAAATGAAACGCGGAGCAGTGCAGTTGCTTACAAGAAACGATTTCGATATTTCTTCTATGCGTCAAAAAGCAGGCGAATGGTCGAACCCGGACATGTATACCCGCAATGTTTGGTTTACAGATAAAGACGACAATCAGGCGCTTTCTTTGCGTTATACCGGAGAAGTATTCTTCGATGTTCAATCTCCATTCCAGCGCGTTCGTATTTTGGAATCACCTAAATATGGAAAAATGCTGACATTGGACGATATGTTCATGACAACCGAGAAAGATGAATTCCATTATCACGAGATGATCTCTCACCCTGCAATGTTCACACACGGAAACGCTAAAAACGTTCTTGTTATTGGTGGTGGTGACGGCGGAACAGTTCGTGAAATTCTGAAACACGAAGGTGTGGAGAAAGTAACAATGGTTGAGATTGACGGTGAGGTAATCAATGCTTGTAAGGAGTTTTTACCTTCTATCGCAGCATCTTTTGATCATCCGAAACTGAATTTGATTGTTGGTGACGGAATTGCCTACGCAAAAGAAGCAAAACCGGAGGAATTTGATATCATTATTATTGATGGATCTGATCCCGTCGGACCGGCAGAAGGATTGTTCTCAGTTGAATTCTACCGTAATTGTTACAACGCATTGAAACCAGGAGGAATTCTTGTTGCGCAGGGAGAATCACCGAAATTCAACGAACACGCTTTCACGGAATTGAATGTAACACTTCAACATATCTTCGGAAAAGAAAATGCTCCTGTTTCCTTATTCTTTGTTCCTACCTACCCTACCGGTATGTGGAGTTTCCAATACGGGATCAAAGGTGCGCAACATCCTAAAACAATTCAAAAAGCAACAGAAATTGATGCTTTCGTTTCTGCAAAAGGATTGAAATATTACAATTCAGATATTCATACGGCAAGTTTCGCACTTCCTAATTTCGTTAAAACATTGATCAATGGCTAACGAAACGTTTGATCCGAACGGAGTAGGAATTGCCAATGGAAATATCTTTGGTTTTCCTGTTTCAGAAGAAGAAGCAACAATTGTTATTATTCCGGTTCCGTGGGATGCAACTGCATCTTACGGAAAGGGAACAAGCGACGGTCCGAAAGCAATTTTGGAAGCCAGTACACAATTAGATTTCTACCATTACCGTTTGCCCGAAGCATGGAATACCAGGGTTTTCATGACCGGGATTTCTTCTGAAATGAAAGAAATAAACGATCGCCTTTGTGTGGAGGGAGTCCAATACATTGATTATTTGGAAAATGGTGGTCAGTTAGAAGATCACAAAGGATTCCAGGAAGTTGTAGATCAAATCAACGGAGCACAGAACCAGTTGTTGGAAAACCTGAAACAACGTGCAAAAACATTATTGACTTCGGGTAAAATTCCAGCTGTTCTGGGTGGAGAACACAGCACACCGCTTGGATTGATCCAGGCTTTGGACGAGGAAAACAAACCTTTCGGAATTTTACAGATTGATGCACATGCTGATCTGCGTGATGCCTACGAAGGATTTCAGCAATCGCACGCAAGCATTATGTACAATGTTCTCCAAACGACCAAAAACATGGAGAAATTGGTTCAGGTTGGAATTCGTGATGTTGCTGCATCTGAAGTTCAGTTAATCAACGAATCAGATCGCGTTTGTACTTTCTTCGATTGGGATTTAAAAAACCGCACGTTTGAAGGTGAGTCGTGGAAGCAAATTGTTAAAACAATCATCGCCCAGTTACCCAAACGCGTTTATATTTCTTTTGATATTGACGGTTTGCATCCCTCACTTTGTCCGAATACAGGGACTCCTGTTGTTGGCGGATTTGAATTAGAGCAGATCAACTACTTGTTTTTTGAATTGGTTGAGGCCGGACACCAGATTATTGGTTTCGATTTAAACGAAGTTTCGCCAGGAGCTGAAGGAGATTGGGATGCAAATGTTGGTGCCAGAGCCTTATGGAATTTGGTTTGCGCAACAGAAATGAGCAGAAAATTGAACTACTGAAATCACTAATTTTCGGAAACCTAGATAATTAGTATATTCGTAACAATTACTAAAGATGATCAGAACCGTTGTCAATTTTATATTAACTACTGCTGCAGTATTTGTTGTTTGCTTTACGCAAGCTCAAAACATTCAGACTACCGGTAGATTGGCAACCCGGCACTTTCCTGTAAAAGAATACGGTAGTGCCGGTCAAATATGGTGTGGTACTCAAAATGCATCAGGTGATTATATCTTTGGAAACAGGCAGGATATTCTATCTTACAACGGAAGCGATTGGACCAAACTGGGTGTAGACAAAGAAAAAACAAGTGCTGAAAATCAAAAAACCGTCGCATCAAGTTTCGTTGCTTCCTTTTTCGAATCTTCGGATAAAACCATTTTTGTAGGTCGTGAAAACAACTTCGGTTACCTCGATTATTCAAGCAAAGGTCAATACTGCTATTTTCCATTACTCGTAAAACCTGAAACTACTGGTTTCGGGAAAGTCTGGAACATTTTTGAAATAAACAACGGTGAAGTACTCTTCATTGGAGAAAAAGGACTCTTTACTTATAAAAATAAAGTAGTCAGAAACTTTGTCATTCCGCGCGAGTTGAAAGGTTTTTCCTGTCGTACTTCCTGTAAACTCGGAAAAGGATTACTTCTCGAATATCAGAATAAAGACGATGCCGACAACAGGGAATACAAATACCTGTATATTGATGCGCTTACAGGAAAAGCAAAAGTCATTCTGAATAAGGAAAGTAAAATTCTACTCAAAAATATTCGCGGGAGTTTCGAGATCAATAAGCAGTGGTATATTCTTGATGTTTCTCTGAGACTCCTAAAAGTTGCTGAAAATAACGGTACCTGCTCGTGGGTAGAATCGACCGGAGATTATTTTTCTCTGTTAAAGAAGTATCAGCCAAATGTTATTAAGCGAGTTGGCGATTATATTTATTACGGAACCGAAGACGGAGGATTGATTATTACAGATATTAATGGAAATCTGGTCCGTTCATTCGATTTTACTGACAAACTGGAGAACATTTATGTAAACGATTTCTTCGTTGATAAGGACCGAAACATTTGGTTGTGTCTCGACAACGGAATTCAGTTCATTGAAAGCTCTTCTCCTATTTCTTATTTGAAAAAAGATGAAGGAGTCACTTCACAAATCGAAGCAATTGACTTTTATAATGGATTACCCATGTTGGGGCTGAGTACGGATATTTATCTTTACAAAGACGTCAATAATCACGGCAGATTATTCCAGGATAAAACCCTGCAGCAACGAGTGTTCGATATTGAGACAGTTTCAACTTCCCATGGACTAAAAACCCTGGTTATAGCCAATAACGGAATTTATGAATATAACCCGGTAAACGGAACGAAAAAAGCACTGGTCGAAGTATATGCATACGCATTCTGTAAAGATCCTATAAACCGTGACCGTGTTTACTTTTCAAATGAATCAGGGTTAGGTTCTCTTACAATACAAAAGGACGGTTCATGGAAATATGAGGAACTGGTCCCTGATGCAGGCGGAGAAACTATCAGCACCGCGTATTGTGGCGGAAAACTGTACTTATCGGTACGAAATAAAGGAGTTGGCGTATATAACCCGGCTACAAAAAAATACCGCCTCATAAAGATTCCAAGTGCTAAAAACGAAGACAACCAATATTACGTTCAGTCCTTCAGGAATAAACTATATGTTGGTACTGCAGACGGAATTTTATACCTGGATAAAAAGACAAACAAACTAATCCCTTTTGAACATAACATTGAATTTTTCGGAGCAGGCCATCTGAACACCATTCATCGTGTCATCAACATTAATGATAAGCAGTTGTGGGTGGTAGTCTACAAAGAATATTCCGACGACGATTTTGAGTTTGAGACTGGCTGGATGGAAATTGTTAATGGAGAATGGAAATATACCAAATGGCCGTTAGCCGCTTTGAAAGATGCGGGTGTGGTCTATAGTATCCAAAAAGGGCCGAAAAATACTGTGTGGGTTGGAACGAGTGAAGGACTTTTTCTTTTCAATAAAGATGCCGTTAGAAAACGCGCTTCCAACATTAAAGTTTTCATCGACAAAATTGAAATCGACGGAAAGCCGATTGTTTATAATGTGGGGCACGCAAAACCCATTCCTGAACTGGAATACTCGAAGAATTCTTTCAGAATTACTTTTCATTCCAATTTCTTTTCTACCCAGGAACCAAATATGTATCGTTACAAGCTCGATGGATACAATGACAGATGGTCGGAATGGTCGGAACTGAATTTTGCCAATTTCGAAAAAATCAGCGAGGGAACATTTACGTTGCTTGTTCAATCAAAAAATTTCTACGGCCAGGAAAGTGATATTCTGAGATATGAAATCACAGTCCTTCCACCTTGGTACAGAAGCGTTTGGGCATATATTCTTTATTTCATCGCACTGATCTTCCTTGTTTTCGGAGTTGTTCGTTTATCCTTAATGCGCGTTCGACGTCAGAATATAAAACTGGAAGAAACAGTTCAGGAACGTACCAAGGAAATTGCTGAGCAAAACAACTTGCTGGAGTACCAAAAAGCAGAGATCACTCAGAAATCAAACGATATCCTGGATAGTATTCACTACGCCAAGCGAATTCAGAATACGATTTTACCTGTTGAATCACGCTTGAAAGAATTGTTTGATGAGCATTTTGTTTTCTACCGGCCGAAAGATATTGTTTCAGGTGACTTTTACTGGGCCCGCGAAGTTCAGGATAAGGTAATTTTCTCTGCGGTTGACTGTACAGGACACGGAGTACCCGGAGCATTGGTAAGTATTGTTGGAAATAACGGTTTATTACGCGCTGTGAATGAGTTCAAATTGACCGAACCAAAAGATATTCTTGACAAGCTCCGTGAAATTGTTGTAAGCGCATTCCGTGCCGAAGGAACTTCAGATGTAAAAGACGGAATGGACATTGCCTTGTGTTCTATTGATTACAAAACCGGAGAATTAAAATTTGCAGGTGCCAACAATGAATGTGTCATTATCCGAAATGGTGAGATCATTGAATTGAAGCCGGATAAACAGCCAATCGGACAGTTTATTGACGCAAAGCCGTTTACACAGAAAACATTCCAGTTAGAGCCTAACGATTGTATTTATTTATACACAGATGGATACGTAGATCAGTTCGGTGGTGAGCGCTTGAAAAAATACAAATCAAAACCGTTCAAAGCCATGCTTTCCAGATTGGGTGAAATGCACATGACCGAGCAGTATGTGAAAGTTCAGAATGAATTCGACACATGGAAAACTTATACAGAACAGGTGGATGATGTTTGTGTTGTTGCTGTTAAATTTAAAGGAGTGAGATCATGAATAAACTGACAGGTATTTTAGCAATTCTGTTTGCGCTTCTTTTATTAGTCGGGCTGTTTTTTTTCGACACCGTAAATTGGTCTTTGAAAAGCATCAGCTTAAGTATTTTCGGATTATTTTTAGGATTTGTTCATTCCTTGTCACTTACCATATCTCAAAAAGGATTGCTTCAAAAAATTCTCCTGGGAACGTTTGTTGTTCAACTCGTTTTTGTCGGATTGCTTTTGTCAGGAGCGGTTGAATTGAAAACACTTTGGTACTGGCAGTTTTCGTTTGCCCTAATTAGTATTTGTATAGGAGTTATCAGTTCTTCCCTTAGAATCAAGGTAAGTCCACTGGTTTATTATTTACAATACCTAGTTCTGGCAATTATTGCTTTTTGTTTACTGGGATTGGGATTAACGCCCATTTCAATCGGAACGATAAGCATTGGTTTTTGTTTACTCTGCTTTTTAAGCGTTGCTATTCACCTGTTCGTGAAACAAAAGTCTCATTCTATATAAGTCCCGAAAGCGTATAAACGTTTCAACCAGTATTCTGATTCTTCAATATTCGTGACAATAATTCCCTGGCTGGAAGAAGCGTGAATCATGGTTAACGGTTCACCTCTGTCGGAAACAATCATTCCAACATGCGAAATTCCGGAACCTGCATCAAAGAAAACCAAATCTCCCTTGTGTGCATTTTTCTGTTTAATCTTTGTTGAACTTTTGTACTGATCTTCTGCCCTTCTGGGTATGTCTTTGTTATACTGCTTCTTGTAAACGTAACCAGTGAAGCCGGAGCAGTCAAATCCATTCGGATCGGTTCCCGCCCACAAATAAGGAACCCCAATTTGAGTTTTCGCAAAATCGATCATCCCTTCACGGGTCTTTGTCATTGCAATCGACTCAACTTCTTCCGTTTCGTTTGTTTCCGGAACTTTAGGTGGCGTTACACCACTCGGATCGTCGAGATCAGGAATATGATCAAACAAATCAATAATCTGCTGTAATTCATCATACTCAATCTTTCTGCCTTCACTTTTCAAATCAGCTGCCCGGTCAACCAAATCTTTTTTCAAAGCTGCAATGTGGTTCAAATGCGCATTGAAGACCTTCGCTCCTTCTGTAGAATTCTTAACTTCCAAATAAAGTTTACGTGCCTGCTGCAAACCGTCGGGGTGCAATCTCATCCAGAAATCCTGTTCCGATAAACGGAACATCGCAAGGCTTTTATAAAATTCAGGCTGGTAACTGTAATCAAAATCAGGAATATCAAGCAATCGGTTCGCATGGCGGTAAACCATTCCGTAATGGCCCTGGTCATATAACACCTCAAGCTTATCGATTTTTCGAACCTGGGCCTTAGCTGAAAAAGAAGAACATATAAGAAAGATGGCGAAACAAAAGCGATTCATGATACTTGATTTTGAACGAAGTTAATAAGAACTCAGATGCGTGTTTTGTCAAAAATCGAAAATCAATTAACATCGAAAAGTTCATCTTTATTGAACCTTCCTACGAAACGAGTGTAAGTTGGTTTAGGCAACTTGTTCATTTTAACATATATTTGAAGTTAAGACTGTCACCAACCAACAATTCATACGTTAATTCGTTATTTTCGTACTAGACACAAAAACACCATGAGAAAATACCTTTTACTAAGTTTCAGCATCATATTGGGCGCCGGACTTTTCGCACAAACCAACGTTCCGAAAGAAACGCCAAAAGAAACAGATAGATTGGATGAAATAATGACTTTCATCAATAAACTGTATGTTGATCCTGTTAATGACAAAGAACTTCTCGATGCGGCAATTGTTGCCATGCTGGAAAAACTGGATCCTCACTCTACCTATATTTCCAAGGCCGATGTTGACGACGCAAATCAGCGTATAGACGGAAGTTTTGTAGGAATCGGAATTCGTTTTCAAATCCTGAAAGATACACTGATGGTTGTTGAGACAATTGCTGGCGGTCCGTCTGAGAAATTAGGAATTCGTGCAGGTGATAAGATCACATCTATAGACGGAACAACTGTTGCCGGAATTGGGATTAAAAATGCCGATGTCAGATCGAAATTAATGGGTGAACTTGGGACAAAAGTACGTGTATCGATTAAACGCAAGAACAGCAAAGAACCAGTGAATTTTGTAATCACGCGCGACAATATTCCTTTCAATTCGGTTGAAACATCCTACATGGTTGAACCGGGAATCGGATATATTAAACTTACTGCTTTCTCCAGAACAACTCCGGATGAAATGACAAAAGCAATCAAAAAATTGAAAGCCGAAGGCATGAAGAGCTTAATTCTTGATTTGCAAAGCAATGGTGGTGGTTTATTGTATGTAGCTCAATATTTGGCGGATGAGTTTTTATCCGGAAATAAAATGATCGTTTATTCTGAAGGTCGTGCACAGCCACGACAAGAATTGAAAGCAGAACGTGCCGGGTTATGGGAAACAGGAAACTTAGTTGTTTTGACAGATGAAAATTCTGCGTCAGCCAGTGAGATCTTAAGCGGCGCAATCCAGGATTGGGACCGCGGAGCAATTGTTGGAAGAAGAAGCTACGGAAAAGGATTGGTTCAGCGTCCTATTGATCTGAACGACGGTTCTCAATTGCGTTTGACAATTGCGCGTTACTTCACTCCTTCCGGGCGATTTATCCAAAAATCATACGAAGACAAGGAAGCATACAAAAACGATTACATGACGCGCTTTATGCACGGGGAAATGACTAACATTGATTCGATTAAACTTCCTGATTCATTGAAATTCTCAACGATGGTTACCGGAAGGACAGTTTACGGCGGCGGCGGTATTATGCCGGACGTTTTTGTTCCGCTTGACACTATGGAACTTTCCGACTTCTACCGTGATGTTGCAGGTACAGGAGCATTCAACTCATTCCCGCTTTCTTATGTCGACAAAAACCGAGATGAGTTAAACAAAAAATATGAGAGCTTTGATGGTTTCAATAAGACATTCACAGTAGACAAAAAGTTAATGGATGAATTCTTTGAGGAAGTGTGGAAAGAAAACAAAGAGCTTAAAATGAACGAGGAACAGTATAAGATCAGTGGTGATTTGATGCGCTTACGATTGAAAGCACATATTGCACAGGATTTATTCGGTGCAGATGCATTCTATCAGATTTATAACAACAAGAATGAGATATTGCAGCGCGCAATTGAGGTTTTAAAAACAAATGAATACAATAACATTAAATTAGCATCAAACTAGTTATGAGAGTAGAACTTGGGATTTGTCTTTTATTATTGGTGAGTTGTGGTGAAGAAACGAACACCAAGAAAGAGTATTATTCGGCAATTGAAGCTACTGATGAAAATCAGGAAGAATACATGGATGAAAACGCTGAAGCCATTGCAAAAGCTGAAAAAGAATTGGAGGAAGCGAAAAAAAATGCAACCAGTATGAAACTGGATAAAATGGTGCATGATTTCGGGACCATTAAACTGAATTCTGAAAACGATTGCGTGTTTAAAGTAACAAACACAGGGAAGACACCTTTGATAATCTCAGATATCCAGGCAAGCTGCGGATGTACCACTCCACAAAAACCGGAAAAACCAATTCCAGCTGGAAAATCAGATGTTATTAAGATTCATTTTAAGCCAAGCACTCAATCGGTAGATGGAAAACCAATTGAAAAAACGGTTACGATCACAGCCAATACAGATCCGCGATTGACTATTGTGAAAATTAAGTCAATTGTCTTATAAGAACAAAAATAGTAGTTGTAAGTCGCGATTTACAACTCTTCAGACTAAACAACAATGGCGGGTCTTAACCCGCCATTGTTGTTTAGTACCATTTTCATACACACAATTCTGATATTTCGCAACATACATCTGGCGGTTTCATGACATAAACCAAAATGTTTAAACCCCCTACTCCTATATTGGTTCACAGATTACAACGGCGGAACCGAAAAGCCTTATGAGTAGGACTCAACAAAAACATTATTCATTATGAACACTGGAACTTTAGGAACAGCGAATTCAGCAGGAACACTAACAGTAGGAACAGGGGCACAATTTTGGGTGTACCTTTCTCCTCAAAACGACACTGCGAAAATGATCGGGGAATGGCGTGTGAAATTCACGCAGGGAAACTGGTCAGATTCTATAACTAGTGAAGACCCGACTAAACAAATTAAAACACCGAATTTATCCGGTATTTTTGAAATCACTGTAGAACTTATGAGTGGTTCAACGGGTACATGGAGAGCAATTCCACCACAAGACGGGAGTACAAATCAAATCGGATGTAACTCAAATTGCGCATCTATGGTTGGTATTGTTGCAGACAGCACAACTCCTGCTCCTGGAAGCATTAACGCACATTTCTGGTGTACCTGGGATGCATTTTGCTCTCGTGGGTAATCATCATTACTAAAAATCCATATACACTAATGTAGAGGTATGTTAAGGGCATATTGGTTTTTATAAAAAACGGGAATCATTTTTGGTTCCTGTTTTTTATTTTTATCTCGTTGTGAAAATGATTTAATCAGTCTTTTTTCCTAAGAATTTTACCTGTATTTTTTGAAAGTAGTTATTGAGTTCTTCGTTTAATTTTAATTTCAAAATAATTCCGAAGTAGACTGCAGTGATTACAACTGAATTGATTCCGAATACAACAAATTTGTTCGGCACATAATTGTTCGGAACCCAATAATATCCAAGAACAATAAGAGCTCCGATCAAAATAACGACTAATTGATTCCATTCAAAGGGATGCATTTTATACCAAATCCAAACCATTATTAATCGGGCGATGTTATAAGACAAAATGGCAACAGAAGTTGAAATTGCCGCGCCAATCAGTCCTAGCGTAGGAAGCAAATATAAATTCAATACATAAACAGAAATCAGCAAAAACACCGTTAAGAAAATATCTAAGCGATACTTTTTAGATGTAATGAAGATAGTTCCGTTCAGACCAAAGAAAATATCTACAAGTTTTCCGGCCATCAACAAAAGAAATACCATGGTACCCGAACCATAGGCTTTTGGAAGTATAGAAAATATGATGTCAAGATTCACCCAAACAAGTACAAAGGTATAAAGTGCAATAATCAATGAAATAGAACTTGTTTTTTTATACAGCGCCTGCATTTTCACCATGTTTCTTTCTTTCCAATATTGAACAACTAAACCGGATCCAACACGGACAATTGATCTGTTCGGGACTTGCATCGCACTAATCAAATACAGAACGGTAGTATAAACACCCGTTTCTTTCAAGCCCATGAAACTGGCTATCATCATTGCATCAATGGTCAAAACAGCCATTGTTCCAATGGAATTGAAATAATTAAACAAGCTGTAATTGATTAAGATCTTTCGAAATTTTACCGGTATTTTATACTTCGATTTCTTGAACGATAATTCACCCAAATTCACTAAATAAATGAGCAGGATCAGAGCCGGTACAAAATACGACAAAGCGAACAGGACAATCAGCCATTCGAAACTCATTGCATCCAGGCAGTATACCAATAATAATGCGGAAATGAAAAGTCTGTGAATTAGTTCATTCGCAACAACGGATAAAGTGTTTTTGAACAGTCCACGCAAATAGATGTCCGAAACAAGGTAAAACACAGTGCCAATTCCGATGGGAATAATCCAGAAGAAATTGGCAACGAACAATTCCGATTTGTCTTCATAAAAGTAAGTGATTTGCTTCTTGAAGATTAAAAAAATCAAAGAGAAAATGACTGAGGAAATGAGGATAATTTTTAAGACTGACTTTAAAAAATCATAATTTTCCATTTTTTCGTTTCTGAAAAAGGGGAAAAATTTCCAGGTAGTATTGATCAATCCCAGATTGGACAAATGACCAAAAAGCACCCCTACCGAAACAAGTAAGTTCAAAAGCCCCACCTCCTCAGCAGTAAGAAAAACAACGAATAAAACTCCCTTATTAATGTACCCTACTACTAAACCCAGATAAGAAGTTATTGTTGTTGATATAGATTCCTTTTGAACAATACCCATTAATGATTTTTGTACAAAATTAGTTCTTTTAAGCAATTACAGCCATCAATAAGTATTATCGGCTATTATCCTCCATGAAAACAGGATATAATCACTAATTTCGCCTTAAACAAAGCTATATGTGTGGTATACATGGATTCATCGACTCTAAACTAAATACTGAAGAGGCTACAAAAATTATTCGATCGATGGTCGAGTCTACTACGCACCGCGGTCCGGATAACTCCCGGGAATTTACCATTGGCCCGGTATCATTGGGACATAACCGATTGAGTATTATTGATCTTTCCGAACATGGAAATCAACCCATGCAACATGAACATTTGACAATTGTATTCAATGGGGAAATATACAATTACAAAGAATTGCGTGCGGAATTGCAACAGATGGGGCATGTTTTCAAAACCGATACCGATACGGAAGTTATTCTGATCAGTTACAAAGTCTGGGGAAAAGACTGTGTGAATCGCTACCTCGGGATGTGGGCTTTTGCGATCTGGGATGAACGTGAAAAATCCTTATTCTGCACACGCGACAGATTCGGTATAAAACCATTTTATTACCTGGAAGAAGGTGGTCGTTTGTACTTCGCTTCGGAAGTGAAATCATTAAAATACTCACCAATCTTTTCAGGTGAACTCAATATTGATCAAATTAGCCGTTCGATGCAACTTGCATGGGTTACGTATAAAGATGAAACAGTATTTCGTAAAGTAAAAGTACTCGAAGCAGGGCATCAGCTTGAATATAAAAACGATCAGTTGAAAATCACTCCATACTGGTCTATCAAAAAACAGGAACCGTTGGAAAACATGAGCGCTTCCGACTACGCCGAACAATTTCGGGAACTGATCCTGAGCTCTTTAAAGCTTCATTTGCGGAGCGATGTTCCGGTAGGCGCAACTCTCAGCGGGGGTATTGACAGTTCTTCTATTGTTTCCAGCCTGATCGGGCATTTCAACCTTAAGGATTTGCAAACCTTTTCAATCTTTTACGAAGGTAAAGACGGTGTAGATGAACGTCCGTTTATTAGAGAGGTAGATAATAAATATGCAGGTCACTTTAAAACACAATTTTATTCACCTGATCTTAAATCAGTTCAGGACGAGTTTGAACGAATTACGCATCATTGTGATTTCCCGGTACTTGGCTCATCACCGATTTCACAGTATTTCATTATGAAAGCAATCTCTGAAAGTGGAATAAAAGTTGTTCTAAGTGGTCAAGGTGCCGATGATTACCTTGGCGGATACATGCATACCTATTACCGCTTTTACGCGGAAATGTTAAGCTCGCTGAAACTAGCAACACTGGCTCGTGAAATGAAATTCCAACGAAAATTCCAGGGACTTTCAGCAGGTTCAATGAGTAAAGTTTTTCTCAAGAGTATGCTGTCATTATTCATGAGCGAGCAGCAGCTGTATAGCCTCGAGTACAACAAATACAACCCCAGGATAGTTAATGGAGCAAAAAAAGATATTTTGCACCTCGGGAATCCAGGATTCAAAAAGGTTGATAATTTTCATTATCAGTTGATGAATCATTCGAGTCTGCCTAATCTCTTACATTATGAGGACCGAAACTCGATGGCCTTCTCAATCGAAAGTCGTGTACCGTTTCTTGATCACCGCCTTGTGGAATTCGCATTTCGCATTCCTGCAGAGGAAAAGATTCATAACGGTTATACCAAGGCTGTTCTGCGCGATGCAATGTCGCCGTATCTTCCTGAGGCGGTTAGAAATAGGACAGATAAAAAAGGGTTTGTGACTCCGGGAGAAACTAATTGGCTGCGTAATGACTTGAAACAGATGCTTGAAATCGATTATGCAAATCTTCCGTTCCTTGATAAACCAACTGCTTCAAAGTTGATCTCTGATTTCAGGAACGGTGACAACAGCAATGCTCGAATCGTATGGAGGATGTCCAGTTTGAACTACTGGATGAAAAAACAATAGGTTTCACTTCACAGTCAAAACATGCTCATAAACTGCTGCTATTGCTTTTCCCACCGTTTCAGCAGTATATTTATTCTTCGATTTTTCAGCAATAAGTTTTCTGTCAGGAGGTGTTGAAACTATCTCGCTGAAAGCCTGTACCCATCCTTCAACGTCGTTTGGAGCATAAATCACTCCGTAAGGATCAAGTACTTCATGCAAGGTAGTAAAATCCGAAACAACAGCGGGAGTACCTGCTTTCTGGGCTTCAACGGCAACAACACAGAATGTTTCTCCCAATGTGGCATGTACAAAGACATCTGTTTTATTCAGAAGATTGTTCAATTGATCAGGAGTTTGTGGTCCTAAGAATTCCAATGTCAACCAGCTCGGATCACTTTTAGACAACAGCTCTTCACTTATCAAGCACTCTCCTGCATGATAGAACGTCACATGTGTCCGAGTTTGCAGGGCAAACTGCATAGCTGCTTCAACCATCAGGCGCGGCAGTTTATAATTGCAATTGATATCTCCCCAAAAACCGATCGCAACAAGACTAAGACTTTCGGGAATCTTCTCATAGGAATCAGTATAATGAAACACAGAAGACTTCACAACATTCGGAACGATATGGATTTTGTCGATATTTACCAGCGGCCTTAGCATGTCACTCATGTACGTTGAAACCGGCATTACAGCGGAAGTAGTTACAAACGCTTTTCGTATCCCGACAGTAAAAAACGGATGTTTACTCAATCGAAGAACTTCCGAATGATGTTCTGAAAGCACGAATGGAATACCCAGTTTTCGGGACAAGTAATTTGCAATTATTCCATTGGGATGTGCGACATTCCCATGAATGATATCATACCGGCGTGTCTTGAGAAAACGTTTTAACCTGCGTCCCACCAGCATTTTTTGCAACGGGTACAACACGTAAATAAACTTGTAAAATATCGATTCCATTACAAGCTCATAATCACGATTCCCGATTTCGAGAAGCTTACTTCGGTAAAGGGTCTTTCCTTTCTTAATCCTGATTACTATCAAATCGGTTTCCGGAACTTCTCCCCGTACCGCATCAAGGTGATTTTTAATAAAAATACCTTGAGCAGGATCGCTCTCTCCCGGATACCAATGTGTAGTGAAAAGAACCTTCATGGTTCAAAATTAACAAAGACTTTCATAGTTCGAAATAAACGAAGTAATTTCAAAGTAACCTATATACTAATTCTAAGCTCTTCCGTATATACTGTTTTCGTGAAAAGATGTATTATCTCATGTGCCGAATACCAGACAAATGATTACTTTTGGGAGAAAAAACATGGATAAATCATACTGGAAGAATTTCTATGCGTCCTCCACCTTTCACAGCAATCCTTCACCTTTTGCAATCTGGTTCATTGAAACTTATAAACCTGAAGGAACAATGATTGAGCTAGGATGTGGAAATGGGCGAGATAGCCTTTATTTTGCAAGTGAAGGCCTCCAGGTCCATGGAATCGATCAATGTGATAATGCTATTGAGCAATTGAACTCACTAGGTACAAACGCACATTTTTCCGCAGATGATTTTACACAACTCTCAGCTGACCTTAAATCAAATCATGTTTACAGCAGGTTCACGCTGCATTCTGTGGATAAGAAATCGGCTGACAACACGATTAAATGGGCTGCAGAAGCAATTGATAGCGGTTATCTTGCGATTGAAGTACGAAGTGTTAAGGACGAGCTTTTTGGACAGGGAACCGAAGTTGGTGCTGACACATGGAAAACTGATCATTCCCGTCGTTTTGTGCGTAAAGAAGATTTGCTTGATGTCATCCGAAACAACAATATGGAAATTGTTTTTGAACAGGAATCCAAAGGTCTTGCTATTTATAAGACAGAGGATCCGGTTGTGATAAGAGTGGTTGCCAAAAAGAAATCCTGATTAAACAGGATTTTCTATTCTCTGAATGAGGAGTTAATCAATCGCGTTACGCGTTCGCAACTATGTCCATCGCGAAATGCATGAAAGCGTTCCAACTGTAATTTTCTCTGAGCACTGTCTTTTTCCGGATCATCAAGGGAATGCTGTATTGCGGTAATAAATTCTGTTTGACTGGAAGGCTTCGGCCCAACTGTAGCACGGTAATACTCAAACAGAAAGCCACGAACCCTGTTGTATTCCTCATAATCGTACGGAAGAAAAATCATCGGACGATCCAGAATCAGAAAATCCAGACAAATGCTTGAATAGTCAGTAACGACAATATCAATTGCACCCAATATTTCCTGTACGTCAGGGTATTGATCTTGTCCTGAAAACAGAATGTTCTGAAAATCGAACCCGCTTCTTTTCGCATTCTCAAACTCGTCGATATGACAACGGATGAAGATTCGTGCTCCAATCTCATCCAGAAACTGATCCAGCGCTTCAAGATCACGGTCAGGAAAAGGAAATAACGATACAGGTGACCCGTCATCACGAAAAGTCGGCGCATAAAGAATTGCCTTTTTACCTTCAAGTTCCCTGGTAAATTTGTTAAACAGATCAGATTGTATTCCATTGAACAACAAATCATTTCGTGGAATCCCGGTTACACGCATGATTGAAGACGGAATGCCTCCTTCCACCGCAAGATTGTTTTTTTCCTCTTCGGAAGAAACCAGAAAGTCAGTATAGCGTTTCAGTTCTCTGTCAGCTTCTTTACCCGTACTGTAGTTCGTTTTTCCCACTTTTTTCAGTGGTATGGCATGAAATAAGTTGATTACACGTCGACCCTTGAACGGTTTAGCTTTATAGGGAAAGAAATCAGCTGTTCCATGACTAAACAAAAAATAACGTGCACGACAAAAAAGAAAGAACGTAC
>CAMLIF010000082.1 GCA_946479985.1 uncultured Flavobacteriales bacterium | reverse complement strand
AGGCGCGGCTCAAACGAAAGATTTGACAGGAACCAAGTGGCATGTAATCTCAGAAGGAATCGATATTAAGCCCAAATACATTACATTTCATCCGGACGGGGTTTTTGAAGACACGTATGTAGCCATAGATCCAGGAGAAAACTATACCTGGTCACAAAAAGGGAAGAAAGTAGTTTTAAGATATAACGATAATTACTCTGTACATCGGGGAGTTATTAAAGGCAACGTGATAACAGGAAAAACCAAGAATAAAGCAGGTAAAAAATGGACCTGGACAGCAACATTAATAAATTAAGATTATGAAAACACTTTTTGCATTACTATTTGTTATCACTGCTTATACGGCAAGTGCTCAGAAGGGAGTTATCCAACTGGAAGGGACAACGTGGTTCAAGGACCTGGAAGGAGTTGAAGATCTTCAGGACCAAAATATTACATTTTTATTGGATGGAAAGATTTTGGAAGAATTAGATCCGGATTCTCCCGGATTAAATCATCACTGGGAACAGCACGGCAAAAAAGTGACCATTTCTTACAATGACAATTACGCTATTTACAAAGGCAAAATCAAAGGAAATACCATTGTTGGAAAAGCAAAAAACGTAGTTGGAAAAACATGGACATTCAAACTCACATTGGTTTCGGGTGACGGAACGGGAGCGTAATTTTGTTACAGGAACGAATTCCAATGTAAAGGCAAATCAGCTTTTGCTTCTACCAGTTCATTTGTGATCGGATGTTCAAACTGCAATTGGCATGCATGCAAAAAAAGTTCATGAATGTTGAGCGTTTCCTGGAAATAATGGTTGTGATGCCTGTTCCCGTATTTCGGATCGTTGATAATAGGATGAGCAATTTTATTCGCATGAATCCGCAATTGATGATACCTGCCGGTTCTCGGTTTAAATTCAACTAAACTATAACGCTGTGCTGGATATGGCGCAATCTCATAATTGCGCTCAAATGTTTTGAGACAACGATATTCCGTTAATGCCTCCTTGTAATTTCCGCGTTCGTTCTTCACCGGCGAATCAATAATTCCATTTTCAGGGAGATGTCCGCGTACCAATGCTAAGTAAGTTTTTTGAATCTTATTCTCCTCGAACAAATTCTGAAAAACAGAAACACCTTCTTTCGTTTTGGAAAAAAGGATCAATCCGGAAGTTTTTCGATCTAAACGATGAACAGGAACGGGCGATTCAAATCCTTGCCGCTTCAGTAATTCAACCAGTGAATCTTCTTCAATATTTCGCGCATAATAGGAATGGTGAACCAATAAATTAGATGGTTTGCTGACTATAAAGCACCATTGATCTTCGTATACAATCTGTAATTCCAAAATTCGCTTTCGTAAGAGCAACAAAAGTACAATTAAAGGGCTCCGTTCGAAATGTTTGAGAAAAAAGGGAAACGATTGCTCGTCTCCCTTTAATACCAACAAGGTTTATTCAATAATTCATTGTATTCAAAAATGGGAAGTTCAATTACTCCTTCACAAATTTGATTTGAGTAATTTCATCGTTTGCAGATAAAATGCGCACCAGGTAAATTCCTGAACTCAGCACTGAAACATCTATCACAGAATTACTTTGTAATTGCTGAGATGAGAGCACTTTACCATTCATGTCCATTACTTCTACCTGCATTACCTCGTCCGGATTTGATGAGCTTACAGCCAACTTGTCCTTTGTTGGATTCGGATAAACAGAATAGCTCGGAGTGTTCATTTGCTCACTGCTAACTCCAGCCGAAGTTCTGGCAACATTTAAAGTATAACACGTTGTACTGTTTGCTCCGTTGTAACCATACACACGCACCGTGTAAGTTCCAACCGCCAGATTTGAAATGGATACGTTCTCAGTTGCCGTATATCCGGCTCCTGATCCGATCTGAGTTCCTGCACTATTGTAAATAACCATATCATAATCTACTCCACCTGGTCCCGCAAGCGCAAACAAATGCGTTCCTGCCGACGTTGTTGTAACCTTATAATAATCCTGGTCTGTGCTCGAAGAAATTGCTGCTGAAACTGTTGTTGCAAGCGGAATTGTTGCAGCCGCAGCTGTCGAGTTATTTGGCTCATAAGCCGTTGAACAATTCGCAACCGCCGTTGCAGTAGCAGTGAATGTATAACAAGTCGCACTGGTAGCATTGTTATATCCAAAAACTTTGGCGTAATACGTTCCAGCTGACTGACCGTTCAGTGTTACCGTTTCTGTTGCAGTACTTCCGGCTCCTGAGCCAATCTGCGTTCCCGCACTGTTGTAAATCACCAAATCGAAATCAACACCAGACGGACCAGCCAAACTAAACACATTGTTTGATGTTGCCGAAGTTGTGATCTTGAAATAATCTAAGTCTCCCGAAGTCGCAATTGCCGCAGAAACTGCAGTTCCACTCGTCAAAGTTGCAGCCGCAGCCTGGGTTTCATTTGGCTCATACGCTGTAGCACAAGTTCCGCCACCTCCGCCGGTACCCGATTCACAGGTAAGCGTAATACAGCTATTGACTCTTGAACGGATCAGATTTCCCGGTTGAGGGCCAAATCCAAGGTTAAAATTCATTCCTACACTGTTTAGATGACAATAGCTCATAATTGTTCCACCATTTGAAGGAATTGGCCCATTACAGCCTTCGCTATATCCGGCAGCAGGTCCACAACCATCGATTGCTCCACCCGTCCAGCTGCAGGCATGAGTATGAGGAGAACCCAGGTTATGACCAATTTCGTGAGCAGTAACGTTTACAGCCCAGCTATACGTTGGAACAGTGCTGACAGTTCCTCCTACGGCTCCACAAAATCCGTGTTTGTAGTACTCATTACTTCCGCATAACTGATCTAACCAGGCAACACCGCCGCCACCTGTATTCGAAAATAAGGTTGCGATATTTGCACCAAAGTTTGAACGATTCGCTGAAAATGTATTCAAATCATCGTTATAAGAATCGGCTGTTGTCCAAACGTACAACTGATTCAGCTTTGATCCGATCTGCTCATTTTCATAAAGCAATTTGAAGTTATTGAAGATGTTTGTAATGTGATTTGTAACAGCCTGTGTACTTCCTTTGGCTGTATACAAATTGTAGCGTGTTTCCCAAAAATAGGTAACGCATTTATAGGTAGCTTTTTCCATCTGTTCTAAATCTTCTTTTTGAGAAGAAAGCCGCTCAACTGCTTCGCGATATTGCTCCAATTCTTCCGAACCGCAGGAATAAACGGGTTGATTCTTTAAATCATCATCTGAATAAACCACGTGAACACCGTTCTGATTTTCCGGCAAACGCATATAACCCGCCTCAATGGTCGCATCCTCTGTTGAATTTCTGTTGATCAAAACAAAAAACTCGTTTCTAAAGAAACTGATTCCCACAACGGCATCTTCGCCACGCACAGTTCCCTGGTAGTACAAACCAAAGTCAACTCCCTTTTCCATTCCGGGAGTACTGGTTTCTAACTTAAACTCATCCGTAAACAGATTCACCTGGATTAAATCGAGGGTCAGAATCTGATCTTCATAAGGCAGTTGTACGGAAAGTGCTTCAGGCTTTACCGCGAACAAACTTGAAATAGAAGAACTATTCGAATAATCGACAAATCCGGATTTTTTCAGGGCCAGATCTGCTATTGACAGGATCTCGGGAGAAATGGATTTTGAACGGGCATCGGAAAAATCAAAGGAGTAAACCTCATCCATTCCTGCGAATGCTTTATTGACTCGCTGCTGATTAATTCGTTCGTAAGATTTTGTATCTGCGTACGTTCCTTTCGGCACAGACACCTTTTTAAATTCCTGAGCATAAACGCTCATGCAGCTTCCAAGACACACCAAGGTCGCCACCGAAAATTTCAGTGTTTTCATAAATAGCTTTATTTTTTTTGTTGGTACGCCAATATTATGACTTATTGTTTAAAATAAAACAATAATGAATGTTAAAATTCCATATTTTAACATATTGAATCAAAAACACACGGATTACACCTAAATAATTCGTTTCCTGTAAGTCAGACAGATAAAGGCTAGAAACCAACTAACTTGTTAAATTATAAACATCAGCAAACTGTCGTTTTTTTTTATTTGAGCTTTGGAATAAAATCTATTGACAGGCTTTTACGAATGCTATTGCGTATCTTTGAGGCAAAATTCACAACATGATTATCAAAGAAGCAAAATTCGTAATTAGTAATACCGACATTAATGAATGTCCTACTGACGGCAAGCCGGAATTCGCTTTTATTGGCCGATCGAACGTTGGAAAGTCCTCTCTGATCAATATGTTGGTGGATAAAAAAGATTTAGCCAAAACATCCGGAAGACCCGGGAAAACACAGTTAATAAACCATTTTATTATAAACAAAGAATGGTACCTGGTTGATTTACCAGGTTATGGTTATGCCAAAGCATCTAAAAGCAGCCGTTCTCAATGGGAGCGCTTCATTGCAGATTATTTAACCAAAAGGAAGACACTGATCAATATTTTCGTGTTACTTGATTCCAGATTAGAACCACAAAAAATTGACATTGAATTTATGGGTTGGTGCGCAGAAGAGGGACTTCCGTTTTCTATGGTGTTCACAAAAACCGACAAGCTGTCGACTTCCGGATTACAGAAAAATTTAGCTGCTTACAAGAAAGCTATGATGGAGTATTGGGACGAATTACCTCCAATCTTCACTACATCAGCAGAGACCAAATTCGGTCAGGAAAAGTTGCTTGGGTACATTGACGAAATCATGGAAGATCTTAAGACCGCAGATATAGACTAATCCATTCTTCCGGCGATTGTTTCCCGGATTGTGTCTGCTAAAGGCGTAAATTCAAAACCAGGGTATTTCTGAAGTAATTTTTCCGTTGAAAAACGTGATGTTCCCATTGCACTGCGAATTGAATCTTTAGTAAGTGTGGCATCGGTTCCGGTAAAGAAACTTTTCATACCCGAAGCAATCCACGCGAGATATGTAAGAAAAGGTGTTGCTTTTTTGCCCGGAGCTTGCCGTTTCATATAGAAAGCCATCAGATCAAACAATTCTTTGAATGACACATTGTGACCGGTAACCAAATAACGTTCATTTACTGCATTTTCATTTTGCAGGTTCAGAATCACCTTTGAAACGTCACGAACATCTACAAATGCGTTTCCTCCGACAGAATAGTAATTGAAACCGTTGGCAATAGTTCTGAAAATAGTTAGTGATGATTCGTTCCATGATCCCGGACCAAACATTACACTCGGATTAACGATTACAGCATTCAGACCTTCTTCAATTCCTCTCCAGACTTCTTTTTCGGCACTAAACTTTGTATAAGAATAGGTGCTTGCAATTTCGTTGGCGTTCCAGTGATTTGTTTCACGTTTCAATCCGTCTGGCTTTTGACCATCGGTTCCTACTGCAGCTGTAGAAGAAACATGTACGAAATGTTTTACTTCAGAATCCAGTGCTGCATTCACCATATTCGCAGTTCCTTCCCTGTTGATTTCCCACAATTTGTAAAAATCTCTTTTTTGGAAGGAGACTAAAGCCGCACAATGAACCACACGTTCAATTCCAACAAATGCTTCTTTCAAATCGCTGAGGTTTAAGATATCTCCTTTAAACCAATCGATGCGATTAAACAATTCGGCAGCCTCATCTGCACAATAATGATCTAACAGTTTACGAACTATTTTCTTTCGCTCTTCAAATCGATATAATGCACGCACGGTTTCGCCTTTTCTCAAATAGTCGACCACTACATGAGAGCCCAATAATCCGGTTGCTCCAGTTACTAATATCACAGCTTAAAGTTACGCATCATTTTGTTCTTAGGTTAAAGGCATAAAAAACATCCGAATAATTGTTTGTATGAATATTTAACAAAAACAAATGAATAAATCCCTCTTTTGAGGGAACGAATAATTTGTTTGACGAAATTCTTCGTTCTATCTTTACCGCATGAAAACTGCTACTATTGGTACTTTTCTACTGTTAATCATTTCCTTATCATGTCAGTCCGAATATGAACGACAACTGGCTGAAGGAAAAGAAATGGTAGAGAAGGAAGTAAGCCAATTAAACGATTCGGAAAAACAAGCTAAAGCTACTGAGCGAAAAACTCAGGAAGATCTTCAGAAATGTGCTCATTTATCTGGCAATAAACGCTTGTTTCTATCTACTATTGAAGATTACAGAAGTAATTTGAAGGAAATGCGTACGCCTCGGGCTAATGAGTTAACAAAAAAATTCCCTTAATCTATTTGAAGCTCGGTTTCGGGATTCCAAAATATTGCTGACCAATTTTCGATCTGATCGTTTTTGACCGAAACACCTTCTGATTTCAACAACTCTTCCATTGGTTTGTCGGCCGGAAAATGATGCTTCCCGGATAAAATTCCCAATCTATTTACAACTCTATGTGCAGGAATTGTAGCATCCAGGTGCGCACTATTCATTGCATAGCCAACCATTCTGCTTGAACGTGCCGCTCCCAGGTATTTTGCAATTGCACCGTAAGAAGTTGCCCTGCCAAACGGAACCAGACGTACAACCTGGTAAACGCGATCGAAAAAATCGGCCTGTGATTCCCGAATAGATGTTGTTTTCATGAGCTAAAAGTAATTATCAATTGCCAAATTATGGCTTATCAGATGGAAGCATTTATTGAACTTGATAATTGATCATGAAAACTTGTAACCAACATCAATCACTTCGTTAGAATGAAAAACCCAATTAAAATGAAACGCTCGATTTTTGCCTTGAGTTTGCTATGCGCGAATTTAAGCTTTGCACAAGACATTGACTCTTTAACTCAGGAAGCCTGGGAAATTACGTGCTATCCGAATCCTACAAGCGATTTATTGATGGTAAAATCGAACCGTGAGATACAGGATATTCAGATTTTTGATTTGAACGGAAGCCTGGTAAAAGCTCCTCCAATGCCAAACTGGTGTTTTTCATTGCATGATCTGCCTTCAGGCTGGTTATTCGTTTACGTGGTTGGCAGGGATGGGAATATTGAAAAGCGCAACATCTACAAGAATTGACACTTCGACTCCGCTGCACCTATGCTGTAGCTACTGCGTAGGTATTCAGTGCCAATTCTTATTTTGAGATGATCTTCACGAACGTTTGCCACATGATCTTCAGGTCGGTGCCTAAAGTTGGTTTGCTGATATATTTTTTATTCAGTTCAATCTTGGCAGGCATGACTTCGTGGATATATGTTTCGCGCGGATTGTCTGAATTCCCCAGTATTTCGTTTTCATTGAAGTATTCCAATGAAGCATAATCTGTAATTCCGGGTTTTACGCTAAGTACAATTCGCTGGTCCGGAGAATACAGATCTACATATTCCTGAACTTCGGGACGTGGCCCAACAACGCTCATTTCTCCAAATAAAACATTTAAAAATTGCGGAAATTCGTCGAGTTTTACTTTTCTGATGAATAAACCAATACGTGTAATTCGGGGATCTCTCATGCCAACGGTTAGCTGCCCTAACTTATCGGCATTTTTCCGCATGGTACGAAACTTCCATAAGCGAAATTTAACACCGTTCTTACCTACCCGTTCCTGCCGGTAAAAAACTCCGCCTCTTGATTCCAGAGTAATTGCAACTGCAATTAAAATTCCAAACGGAAGAAAACAACAAAGAATGATTAGTGAAACAACGATATCGAAGCAGCGTTTCATCCAAGAACTTGTTTCACCGCGTTTTTCACAGCCCCAATAACAATTTGAACCTGTTCATCGGTTAAATCGAAATATACCGGAAGTGTAATCTCATTGGAATATTTTGCCCAGGCCTCCGGATAATCTTCCATCTTATAGCCCATATTTTTGTATGCCGTTAAGATAGGAAGCGGCTGAAAATGCACATTCACAGAAACATCCTGGTCGAAAATCGCCTGCATAATCGCATCGCGTTGAGACTCTGTTGCACCATCAATACGCAACTGGTATAAGTGATAGCAGGTTTCGCGTTTTTCATCTTTAAAAACAGGAAGCAGCGCCCACGGTTCATTTTTCAATCCTTCATTGTATGCAAGGCAAATGGTTCTTCTTCTATCTGTATTCTCGTGAAAACGGCCAAGTTCTACCAAGCCAATTGCGGCCTGCAGATCGGTCATGTTGCATTTGAAACCCGGTTCCAAAACATCGTATCTCCATGCACCTTTCTGAGCTTTTGCAAGAGCATCTTTGCTTTGTCCGTGCAGGATTTTAATACATAAATCTTTGTAAATCTCCTCGTGGTCAAACGAATCGGGTAAATTGATGCTCATGGTTCCACCTTCAGCAGTTGTGAGATTCTTTACCGCATGGAAAGAGAAACAGCTTACATCAGCCAAAGCCCCGGCACGTTTCCCATTGTAAGTAGCACCAAAGGAATGAGCTGCATCTGCTGCAATCAGAATTCGGCCTAATTTTTCCTGTTTTTCATTTGAAGCCTTAAAAAGTGCGGCAATTTCAGGTTCCTGAATCATAGCGTAGATCGCATCGTAATCGCAAGGAAGTCCGGCTATATCAACGGGCATAATGACTTTTGTTCTCGGTGTAATAGCCTTTCGAATTGCTTCAACGGAGATATTGAAATCTTTTGGATCCAAATCTACCATCACAGGCGTAGCGCCGGTATGTACAATCACATTTGCAGATGCGCAGTAAGTAATTGCGGGAATAATCACCTCATCGCCCGGACCAATGCCCCACCAGCGCAACAATAATTCCATTCCGGCAGTCCAGGATGAAACAGCAACTGTACATTTGTTACCACAGTATTCTGTCAGTTGTTTTTCAAACAATTTGGTACGCGGGCCAGTAGTGATCCAACCCGATGTAAGCGCGGCTGTTACTTCATCAATTACGAGTTGATCAATACGTGGCGGAGAAAATGGAATCATGAAAACGAATTTAGCTCAAAGGTAGAAAATATCTTGTAAGGCACAGTGATAACACAATCGAAACGAGGTTTCCATTGGTCTAAGCAAAGTTTACTGTTTTCAATATCTTACGGCCGTTAAGATCATTCTTACGATAAAGAAAATAATTAACGCAACCATTAAGATTCCAAAAAGCCACAACAATATAAGATCCAGGGATACACCGGAAGAAAAAATCACCAGGAAAAATAGCGGCAGGATGAGAATGATCAGCAGAACAGCAAACACAGATCTTAGAAACCCGCCTCTACTCGCTTTCAGCAGTCTTTTATATCCGGGCACCTTTTTCTCAGTTTTAGATTGTTTAGAAAAAGAAAACGGGGGTTCCTTTTTAACTTCCATAGATTGATCATGCGCCGGCTGACCAATTTGCTTGCCTGGGTTTCGGATTTGAAGTGAATCGGAAGCTTGTTCAGGAGAATGTTCAATTATGTATCCCTCACTCACAAATTCTTCTTTAATACCCTCGCTTTTAACCAGTTTCTTTTCTGTAACAATTGAGTGATCATTCTTTTTGAAGCGTTTCTTCCATTCTACATGAAACCCTCTATTGTACAATCGCTTTTCAACTGTACAACTCTGAATCAAAGCTATTAAAAGCATAAGAATGAAGCGGCAAACAGTTCTTCATGGCAAGAAGATCAAAAAAACCTGGAATGGTTGGAACATAACCTTACCTCGTAAGCTGATTTGCTTTCTGAGACGGTTTTCTGTTCAGAATCATAAAATGGATTATCCCTTTCAAATACCCCATTCCATAACTAATATGAATAATGGGAAAGATCCGGAAAAACTGGAAAAACTCATCTACGGATGTGGCCTGTTTAACAGAAACCAGGAAACTCATCAGGAAATACAATACCAACGGAACTGTGCCTATTAATCCGGCTGCCCATGAAAAAATAAACGGAAAAGGCAATAACATCAGATAAAGCACAAACAAAGGGGGAATTAGCTGACGAAGCGTTGTTACCGATTTGTGTTTTCTGTTTACAAAAACCTTCCAGTAACCGTATTGCGCAAATTGTTTCTTCAATTGCTTCCGATTAGCTCGTACATAATACTGAACAGAAATATGGTGAACATAAAAGATCTTTCCACCTGCTTTCGTGACACGGAAATTAAACTCGTCGTCCTGATTTCTAGTCAGTTCATTATCGAAGTAGCCGATTTTTTCAAAAACCCACGCGGGATAAACGGGCGTTCCAACTGTATCAACAAAACCCGATTTTTCTACTGCCCGGAAATTACCGAGTCCCATTCCAAAAGAGGTTCCCATTGCCTGAGCCGTAATCTTACCTTGTTCATCAGAATACACGTTGTCTACTCTTCCGCCGACACACCAGATTTCGGGATCTTTGCTTAACACAGCAACTGCTTCGGAAAAGTAATTACTGCTCAAAACATGCCTGGAACCAACAATAGCTAAATAATCAAAAGGGCTTTCTGTCTTGATGCCCAAGTTGAAAGCATAAGGGGTTAATTGATGTTCATTCACTACCAGATGAACATTCGGATATTTTTCACTCAAGTTAGCAATTACAGCCAATGTTCCATCGTCGCTTTTCCCGTCTACAATGTAAATATTCACATTGAGATCTGTGTTTTCACTCGCCTGGATGACAGAATTCACACATTCCTCAATGTTGTTAACCTCATTCCTGCAGGGAATAACGATCTTCAAGTTCTTTTTGCTTTCAACCATTTACCGTTCGCTTAACCAGTGTTCAAGACCTTTAGCGTGGTGAATGTCGTGTCCAATAACACGCATATTCAAAGGAATTTCGTTGATATTCGGAGGAAGGTTCTCGCGCTTATTATCTTCAATAATTACCCCGTTTTCAACAGCGAACAACAGTAATTCTTCTAAACGCAGCTTGTTTTCTTCGGTTAACCAATCACGTTTCAACAAATATCGGCCCGGATGAACGAAAACACGGACCTTCGACTTCCATTGTTCATCAGCAAATAGTTTGCGAAACGATTCGAAATACAACTCGATATCATCCGGAAATCCATGACAGGCAAAGCACAGCACATCCAACAGCTCAAAAGTTGAAGCATCAATATCCAAACCACCGCCGGGTAATAATTTCGCTTCGGCACCAATATATCCTTTGATTCCGGGAAACCCTGCTTCGACAGATCTGATCTCTGAAATAAAATCTTCGAAACTGTAGCGCAATTCTCTCCGAACATGTTCGGTAAAGAAGATCGATTTTATATTGTTTTCTTCTGCAAATTTGAAATAATCTATTGCATCCAAATGTCCGTCTGTATAACGCGTATGCAGATGAAACAAATAGCGATCAGCCGTAATCGATCTAAATTCTTCCTGTTTCATTTCCTGAATTATCTATTCCTACTCCGCCCCAACTGCGCTTAAATTTCAATTTATCGAGCACATTGATCTGACTAATTTTGTTCTGCCCGATAGCACTCATTACAGCGTAGTAAATCATGTTAAACCCTGCCATAGAACTGGCAACCATGGTTCCCTGCACCCGCGGGTTCGATTCCAAAATTTTAGGTATTCCCTGATTATCCAACTTGAATTGAAATCCGAAGCAAAACTCCAGATTTAGTTCTTCGGCCAATTTTTTCGAATAGTCAACGATATCTGCTCTTTGTAAATCTACAGTTGTTTCGAAGCTAATTCCACTGCGAATTACATCTCTGCTTCGCGGAATAACTACTTCGTAACCATCCGATTTGTACATATCAACGGTATACTCCATTCCAGGCATAAACTCCGAAACTATTAACTCGGGAAAATCTGCATTCGTATCAAATATTCTAAGGAAAGATTCCAAATCAATTTCCATACTTGACGGTTTCTGACCCAAATACGCGCTTAAAGTCAATGCCTGATCAGTAATAATTCGAACTCCACGCTGTCCGTTAGACAAACGCGGTTTCACAATAACCTTTTCGTTCGGATAGCCTAAAGTGCGAATTGCCGATTCGAGTTTTTCCTTTTCCTTAACCAACACATACGTTGGATGAGGTACACCTACTTTTTTGCAGACTTCCAAAATATTGAACTTGTCGTTTGCGAATTGAATTGCATCATATCCTGAAACAACAATTCGAACTCCCCAGGTTTCAATTTCTTCTTTACGCTTCGACAACAATTCAATTTCCCGGGTAGTTTGCGGAAGAATTACCTGAACTTTTTCACGGTCAACAATTCCTTTCAAGACCTCTAAATATTCAGGACTTTCAGGTGCCGGAAGCTGGTAAAAAGCATCTGACAAATATTTCCCGACCGGAAATTCCTGCATGTCGGTAGTAATAATTCGGAATTTCGTGCTGTCCGGATTGTTTTCCAACGAATAAAGGGTTCCGCTTATTCCCGGCGCCCCCGCACCTGTTACTAAAATTACAACTTCCATATTTAGTCTAATATCCAACGCACCACTTTAAAAGCTTCGGCATAATTTGTTCCTATCTGCACACCTCTTGTTCGCGCAACGGAGCGAATAAAATTCTCATCCGAATAAGGACGGTGTTCCTGGCTTTTATATTCTTTCAGGGCATTCACTTTCTTCTGAATCTGTTCTTCTGTTAAATGTACGAAGCTTGAAGTAGTGAACGACAAATTGTTCCATGGAAGCTCATAAGAAAGGATAGAATTGAACTTAAATGCTCTTAATCCTTCAGTTGCGACTGTTGCATGATCCTGGTGAATATCTTCCAAATCAGGCATTAAGATCAAATCCGGTTTTATTTCTGCACGCAGCTTGATCAGATCGTCTAATATTTCCTGGCGGTGATAACCGAATGTTCGCACATCATAGTCGAACAAAATCAGGTTTTCAGGTTTAATTCCCAGAACTTTCGTAGCTGCTTTTACTTCAGTAATCAGAATATCAGAAGGGAATTGCGGTAAAACTGATTGCTGACAAGCAGAAAATGCAGCATAATATACTTCACTTCCTTCTTCAATGAATTTTGCAATAGCTCCACCACATCCGAATTCACCGTCATCTGTATGCGGTGCAAGGACTAATATTCTTTTTTTAGTTTTCATGTTCTCTTTATTTCTCCAAAAAGGATTATGATATTTTGATATTTAAAAGAATCTCTTTCATTAATTCGGCTGCATTTCCTTCTCCAAAATACGTTTTTCGTTCCGCAGTAGGATGAAAATTCAAAATTGCTTCTTTGATTTTTGTTTTATCAGCACCTACAATTACGTTCCAGCCATTTTCCACCGTTTCCACCCACTCTGTTTCATCGCGCATGGTAATACAGGGAACTCCTAAGAAAAACGCTTCTTTTTGAATACCTCCGCTGTCAGTTACGATCTTTTTTGCTTTAGACTCGAGCAAAACCATATCCAAATATCCAACCGGTTCGATAATGCGGATATTCACCCCCACATTGATTCCGTATTCTTTCACATACTTCAATGTGCGTGGATGCAGTGGTAAAACAATGGTTTCCCCGCTCTCACTTAAAGCTTCAAAAATGGAGCGTAAACGATTGATATCATTTGTATTCTCAGCACGATGAATAGTACAAAGCAAATACGATTTTTCACGCAATCCAATCTTATCCAGGATCGTACTTTTTTCTTCTGCGATCTTCGTGAAATGCAAAATCCCATCGTACATCACGTCTCCAGCCAAATGAACTCCCTTTGTAATTCCTTCTGTTTTCAGATGATTTACAGCAGTTTGTGTCGGAGCAAAGAGTATATCAGAAATGTGATCGGTTAAAATGCGATTTTGTTCCTCGGGCATTGCCTTATTGAAACTTCTCAGACCGGCTTCTACATGAATAACAGGAATCAACATTTTTGAAGCCGCTAAAGCACCGGCCAGCGTTGAATTCGTGTCACCGTAAACCAGCACAAAATCAGGCTGTTCTGTCTCCAGTACTTTCTCAATTTCTGTCAGCATAGCACCGGTCATTGCGCCGTGCGAACCGGAACCCACATTTAAATGATATTTCGGTTTCGGGATACTCAATTCTTCAAAAAAGACATCCGACATATTCGGATCGTAATGCTGACCGGTATGCACCAATATTTCATTGAAATGATCTTTGAATCGGGCAGATACTGCGGCGGCTTTAATGAATTGGGGCCGGGCACCCAGAATTGTAATGATTTTGTTCATAGTGGGTACAAAGTTAACAAAGCCTTATCAATTCTCCTCGTTTTGACTTTGCTTCGCACTTGTTGTAATAAAACTCAGGATTATTAATAGAAAGGTGTAAAAGAAAATTCCGCTTTGCCGTTGCAACATAGATTCAAACAACGAATTAAAAGCCAAACTTCCCGCAACTAAAAGAAGGAGATAGTTTTTCTGCTTAATGGCTTGCCTGAATGGAACAACAATAATCAACACCAGTGTCAGCAATCCGAAAACACCAATTTCCAGTCCTGTCTGTAAATACTGATTGTGCGGATTATACTGGTAAGGAATCATTCCTTCCTGGTTGTACTTTCGTTGATAGGCGGCCAATACTTCATCAACATTTCCGGTTCCAATACCTAATGGGTAATCCAGAAAGGCATCGGTAGCAACTGTCCACATAATAATTCTTGTTTGACTTCCGGAATGCGGCGGTTTACAATTTTGGACATAGGTTTTTGGTTGTTTCAAATATTCTTTTGCATACCACGATGCATTGGTCCATTCTCCTTCCAATCTCGGAACACTGAAAATAAGCCCGTAAAGAACTATCGGTGAGAGAACAATACTCACAACCATCCATTTTATTCCCCATTTCCGTTTAATTAAAAGGAAAACCGCAAATGCCACGGCTAACATGAAGAATAGCATTCCGGCCAGGGAGATACAGAGAAAAACTCCTGTTAACATCAACCCGCAAAAGGCAAGCATGGATAAAGTGGAAAATCCCCATATTTTTTGCTTCCATGCATGAATAGCCAGGAAAAATGCAAATGTGTAAAAGAATGAAGTGTATGTAGGATGGTGTTGAAACGAAAAGAATGAGGAAAGAAAACAACCGAATCCGATTGACATTTGAGTGTAACAGCCAAAACTATGAATCAAAGACATCCCGAACAATGCAATACAGCCAAGAATCCAACCGTAAATAAGCGGTGCCTGATTAAGCCTGAATTGTGGACGGAAAGCGAATAAAACGGGTAATAAAATAAACGTCAGTTTGTTCTCAAAATATACTCCGGCCTGATGAGGATTCCTGGTAAACAATGCATACACAGCATACAATAGATAAAAAACAATGAACAAGACCGATAATAGGTCGACCTTGAATTTCAATTGTTTTTTAACTATTCCTACAACAACCAATACAAGAAGTGCTAAAAAAAGTAACGGAAGTATATTGAGTTTCAAAATTCCATTTGCTTTCAAATCGAAGAGCGCCAAAAAAGCCACACCTCCAAGCACATAGGAATACCATTTCTCGTACGGACTACTTGCTATTGACACTTTGCTCATAATAAGAAATAAATTGAGGAATAGTTGCTTCTCTACCGGCAATGCTATTTACTTTACCCGCATTTGCTTTACACGAATCACCAAAGTTTCCTGACAATGCTGTCAATAATGGGTTCTCTCCCTGGTGCTCTATCACTCCATTTTCTTTGTCTGTCACCCATTCCCGATTGGCTGGAAGATCAGACACAATTGGAATGCAGCATGCTGAAATTGCTTCTAATAAACTAACTGAAGTTCCATCGCTGGAAGGAATGGAAACATAAAATTCTGATTTGGCGTACCAGTTTTTATTCTGATTGCTCGTCAACCAGCCCACAAATTCAACAGAATCTTCTATTTCATACTGTTTAACCAGTGTTTTCAGAACGTCCGTTTCATCTCCGGAAGCACCAATCACCAATTTATAATCCGGAAAAGCTTCACGTGTTCCGGCAAAATAATGAACAATCTGATCAATTCTGTATAACGGTTTATGCAGTCGATTGGAGAACAGAATTTTCTCTTTTGTTTCATTCGACTGAATCGGATCAATACCGTATTGCACTTTTTTATATTCAACTCCGTTCGGCACCAAATGTCTCATGGCTTCAATCATCACTTCTGCATCTGCAGTAACAATACGGCTGTTTTTAATGGTTCTTTTTGTCAGATATCTGAAAAAGAAATTCTTCTTTGGTATCAATAAAACATCACTCCCCCAAGCTGTTGAAACGACAGGAATATTGAGTGATTTCGCTATATTACTAACGAAGAACGCCAATCGATTCAACTGATGAATATGCAACACATCCGGTTTTTCTGTAAGGAAATATGTTTTGATTAAATCTTTGTTCTTACGCAAAATACGCGGCGACAATTTACGATAAGAGATTACCAGTTCCTTTTCAATCCCTTCAAACAAACAGGTTTCTTCTGCCACCAGAATATTCCTTACATCCTGAGTTTGCAGGGCAGCAACAAAATGCCTTACATGAACGGAATTAGAACCAATATGAGCTACTTTCATTTTAATCTCTGAGTTATTCAAATGTAATGAATCATTCGGCATGATTTGTCATTTGATTCATGGATAGATTACATATTTCAACCTCCGTTGCTCAGCAATGTTTCAATTAATTCCTGCATTTTCCCAACTTGCGTTTTTCGATGCTGCGCCATTCGCTGTTCTTCCGAAAGGTGTTTAATCTGTCCGTTTTTCCAATCCTGGTAAGCTTGCCAAAGAGCAATTTTGTTCTCGGAAAGATCTGTGCATTCGGCAACATAACCTATGTTTAACTCATTTACCAATTTGGCAGCAACATCGTCTTTGTCTACACAGGCAATTATAGGCTGGTTGACAGAAATATAGTCGAATAATTTACCTGTAAAAACGCCCTTTTGTCCGCTTCTCGGATGAAGTACGAGGTTTGCATCCATGGTCATCATTTTTTCGATGGCCTGCAAGTAAGGCAAGGGCGGCAAGAATTTCACATAGCTTGATAAACCAGAAGGAATATCGAAGTTTCTGTGTGCCCCAACAACGTGAAATTCAAATTGAAAATCCGGATGTTCTTTTTTCAAAGCTTCTAAGGCAGCAAAGAATGTTACCGGTTTACGACCGCCATAAAAACTGCCGAAATAGCCAAAAGTAAACACTTCATTTTTGTGCGAATGATCGTTGATCAAATTGTGATTGAAACCATTTCTGATCTCTTCAAAATGGTTCACATTCGGACAAAGACGTTTGAAATCCTGAACTATCGGGTCGCTTACCGATGTAATTGCTGCAGCATATTTGTCTACTAAAAGTTCAATCTGGCGCATGCGTGCTTTTTGCTGATCGTTCAGCCCCGGGTTCATCGACATTTCATCGCGCATATCGGCAATCCACTTCACCTGTTTATTTTCGCGGATAAACCCGGCTGCAGCCAAATGGGTTTCCTGAGGGGCGAAACTGCTTATCACTACATCGAAAGGACGTTTTTCATGAACAAGGGAAAGACTTTTTGTTACTTCAGCCTGCCAGCGGGAAAGCGGATCTTTTGTTACTTTCGACATCAAAACTTTGGCCGCCGTTTTCGACAAATGGATAATTCTATGGTCGGTTTGTTTACTTCGCAGTTTATCCACAATCGATCGCGCTCTGAAATAATGCACTTCCACATTATCTGACCATTTCTTTATTTCTGCATGTGGTCCAAGGGCGAAAACCGTAACGGTATAATTTTCCGAAAGAAATTCAACAAAAGCCAGCATACGATTAGTTGCTACACTTTGCTGAGGCGGAAACCAGGTGGTGACCAATGCAATATGTCTTTTACTTTCCACTATTCTTCAAAAATTGCACGTAATTACTCATCAAACGCTGCTTGTTCCATTTCAATTTCGATTTTTTCACCAGTTCCGGATCCGGCTTCATTCCCCGTTCCTTTATTCGCTGAATCACAGAATTAAAAGCAGATTCCAATTCGTCCTTGCTCTGAACCAAAGTAGTCAATTCGCAAGGTAAAGTCATCAAGGTTTCGGCACCTGTGCTTAATGCTTCAATAACTGAAACCGAAAAGCCGTCGTGTTCGGTAAAACGTAAAAACAACGGCGCATTTCTAACTGCTTCCATAAATACAGATGCAGGCTGCCAACCAAAAAACGTCACATTTTCCGGACATTCAACTTCCGGATTACTCATCCCGAACACCTGAAACCCGATAGACGGAAACAATTCAGCTGATCGTTTCACCCACTCTAAACCGTAAAAAGCTTGCCTGTTCTCTGCAATGTAGGTTACAGCAACCATTTTCGGGTAATTAGAAATCGGTTCGGTATCAATTGTAGAGAATTTAAACTCGAGCCAAACAGGATTGAGTTCTATGCTTTTTAATTCTTCCTCCAGCCATTGAGAATCAATTGCATTCACTGCATAATCAATATACTTGCGATTAATTGTCTTATTCTGATAACGTTCCATGGCATGGAGAGAATCCGTTCCCATCCATTGCAGGATCAGTTTCTTCCGGAAACGGAGTACCCAATTCAAAATACCACTGTTATCTGACACACCGTTCATTGAAATAACATGCGAGCAAAATGGTAGGTGCATCAGGAATTTCAACTTCCCCAATTTGGAATAATAGGTATCAAAGAACAAGTATCTGCCCGAAGGATCAGCCTCAGCCAAATGACTGGCCAATTGCTTTGCAAACATGGGTAATCCTGTAATTAACACCTTCATTTCTTTCCACGGATTAATCGGAAGTACCAAAATAACAATCCTGAATAGAACACAACATATCCGGCGGTGTATAAGATCAATGCATGGCGGAAATCCCAGCCCATTGCCAATCCTGCAACCAATCCACCGATAGATATCACATATCCCAGAACACTAATTACAAAGGCCGTACGCTGCTTCTTGTATA
>CAMLIF010000081.1 GCA_946479985.1 uncultured Flavobacteriales bacterium | reverse complement strand
CGGTTATCGGATTAATAACACGCCCTTTCACGGTAACGGTTCTTCCGAATTTGGTACAGCCAGTTAGGATAACGCAACAGAGTAAGAGTGATAATACTTGTTTCATAGAATGATTAATTTATGTAGTGATTGCTTGTTATTCAGTGCGCGTATTTCAATTAAATATACGCCATTTTTCAGACTTCCAAGATCCATCTCGGTTGAAGCCGTGTTAGGATTTGCTTCCAATTGTTTTTCGCCTGCTAAATTATAAATGGCTATTGTTTCTATGGCTTCATTTTTCAGGTTAACCACCGTCAGTTTTTCATCTGTAGGATTCGGATAAATGCTGTAATCGGAGGTGATTTCCTTTGGGGGATCAAAACTGCCAGCATTCGATTCCGGCTGATTTCCTTCTTCCGCTGTCTCAGTTTGAGAGGAGTTTTTTGAATCATTGCACGCCGAGTATTCCGGTGTAATGTGTACGATTGATCCTGATTTGAAATGCACGCCGGGTTTGATATTAATTTCTGCGCTTTTCAGATCGAGTTTCCCGTTTGCCTCAACAACATAATCTCCGGGATCTGTTGATGGAGTAACCGTATGCCCGACTACTATCAGGTGTTTCGCACGACGATACGAATAATAGGTATAATTGGAGCGGGCTTTTGAACCGAGGCTGCTGTTCTGAAGGCCTAAGTGCCAGGGTTCTACTTCATTGAGAATAAAATCATTGACATAAGGAACATCGTTGCCGTTATCTTTATAGCGAATGTGCGGGTTGATATTTCGGTCTACATAAATGGCTTCAAAAGGTGTAACATCAAAATGATCGTTTGGGCGGCCCAGGTTCGGATACCCAAAGTAATCGGAAGGATTATTTGGGTCATAATTGAAAACATTATACATTAATCCTAAGGCTTGCATATCCAAGGTCATACTGCCGTTTGAAGGCCATAGATTCTTATTAATTCCGAGAGCGGTAACCACGGCCTTATGGCTAAACAGATCTTTTCCATCGAACAGGTTTGGTACAATAAAGTAAGTCCAGTTTGCTACGCTGAGAATATTTCCTGTTCCTTCAAGGTATGATCCGGCAGCCATATCAATTTCCTGCATTTGGTTCACATGCACACGATGTTTAACGTACAAACTGTTCCAGCTAAAGCCTATTTTTTTTCTCCAGAACAATTCCGTATTCTGATTCCCGGGCATATATTTAGAAGCTTTCAGATGAAAGGTCCACAATCCCAAATTGATATCACGCCAATATTCACCGGCATCATTAAATCGTATATCGCCAACGTTGTTTGTTTCACTTATTTTTCCAAGTGAAATAGCAACATTTCTGCATGCAAGGGGCATTGGAAAAATATGTACTCCGTTGTCCACTGCGGTTAAAGCATCATAAAATTCTTGTCTGCGCCAGTGGTGTGTTGGAGTGTAGGTTGTTTCATAATGCGGGGTATTGAAGAGATTGTCATCATAAGCGGTGGCGTGGTACATAAGAAGTTCTTTAACCGCCTTTTGCTGCATGGTAGCGTATAAAAATGTGCTCAGGAATGCTTTTATAGATGTATATCCCAGGATAGTTGCAGGATAATTGTGGTGGCTGTATATCTGGTTTTGATAGGCCAAAGGAAGGTTCGCTCCGTAGAAATTGGCATCATAGGAAATGAATAAGCGTGAATGATGATGGGCGTAGGAGTTGTCTTCAAAATGTTTTTTCTCCATTCGCAATAATGCCAAACGGGCTATGTCGGCACTCATAGATGAACCCTGGATCACATTTTCCTGTCCGCTTGATTGGCCTCCCTTACTTACATTGACTTTTTCCAGGAACTCCATCAATAAATCAGCAGATTGCTGCATTCCGTGTGTATATGGTTTTGCATGAATATTGAATTTCACAAGGAGTACATCGTAGTTATTGTCAATTAGTGAAATAAGAAGGTTTTTATGTTCTTCGTTGTATATTTTCCATGTTTTTTTATAGGATTGTCCTATAAGTGGGGGACGATAACCCGTCAATAAAATATACGGTTTGAACAATCTTCCGTCTGACCCGCATCTTGGGATCCAGCACCACTTCAGTTTATTTCCGCCTTGATTGATATTGTTTTCGCCATCTAAGGTCAGATTGGTACATCCGGGAAAATCAACTGATTTCGTCTGGCTTTCCAGAAAAAGTTCAGGTGTTTGAATGTAAAAAACATGGTGTAAAAACGTAGAGTCAGTATATGTGACGGTTGCTTCAAAAATCTGGATGCTGTCTTTCGAAGGAGTAAATTTGAATAATTCGTCCCAGCCAAGGGTTGTTGTAACTCCGTTGTGTTGAATCGAAATGCCGGCAATATCATTCACTTCCTTCCTATTGCTGTAGAAGTATTCGGGTTTAAACACAATCGCCATCGATTCTGAATCGTAGAAATCAAACAGAGGCCCGATTAAATGAGCATTTTTGTTTTCGATTTCCGGAGTGCCTGTTCCAATCTCAATTACCCCATTATTATCGATTAATTTACCTTGCTGAATGTTCGATTCAACATTCACATAGTTGAAGTCAAAATCCGCAATGCCAATCGGATAATAATATTTTTCCAATTCAAACTCAATTTCTCCCATGTAACTTGAGACAGAGTCATAAATTTCCATTTGAGATGGCACTGTTGATGTCGACAGCACCAATGTTTGTCGAATTCCAGCATATAGAAGATAATGTGTCATCAAATAAAAGGCGATTGTATAGTTTTCCGGACGGGATATAAGTATCCAGGCTTCGATACATAGAATCTGCAATCTCCTTGGGTGTTAAAGGATTTAGAGTATCTACCTGTCCCCAGCTTTGAAAACCAACAAAGCAGGTGAGCATAAAAAGAAGTTTCTTCATAACCTTAGTTTTTAGATTCCTCTTTTAACTGCTGGATCAACTGCTGTTGTTGAAGCAAAAGTTCCTGCTGCAGTTTTAATGTTTCCTGTTGTTGTTTGGCAATTGCTTCCTGCGTGGAAACTTGTTCTTTTAATTGAATCAGATACAAGGTGAGCTCTTCTACTTTTTGCATCAGCATGCGGTCGGTTTCAGCCATGTTATCACCATTTTCAATCATTTCATTTGCACTTGGTACGTCAGGTAAATGCTTGTTTGTTTCAATGTATTGCTTTAATTCTTCCAAAGGCATTAAAACGTAAGCGCTGTCGAAAACATAATCTGCCCAAGAATCAAGGTTTACTTTGATTTCTCTCGCATACAGCAGGCCACTGTTATCAAGCTGCATTAATTTGTAATTCGGTTGTCCCTGAACGCGTTTATCTACAATGATAGGATGCGTTGTCATGTTTAAAGCGGTTGTGATATGCAGTTTTGAATCAGGATTGTTTTGACCGATTCCTACCTTTACATTCGGAACACAATGGCTGCTGGTGTATATTTTTCCTAAACCATTGAGCCAAATCGGCGCTGCGGGCGTGGTGTAACCGCCGTTGTCGTCTTTGCAGGGAAGCAGTGCTGTTTCGGTGTACATAATACTTTTGAGATTGCCACCGCTTTTTACGTTTCCTGAGTCGTCAAAGGTTAAAAACTCAATGTCTTCCGGTGGAATGGTATCCCAATAAATACGACAAGTTTAAGGGGCCATTCGGCAAAGTAAATTCACCGTTTACATTCAGGTTTCCTTCAATGTGCGCATTTCCGCTAACCCGCAGGTCTTCACCAACCCGGGCAGAACTGGTAATGAGAAGTGAATCTCCAAGTGTTAAGGTTGAATCAATACGTGCACCTCCGCGCACATCGAGTTTTTCAGTTGGCTCAGTTGTCCCGATTCCTACATTACCTTCTTCCGGAATTTCATTTTCCTGAGCAAAAAGATTGAGGTTGGCAAAAAAAAGGACTGAGAGGAGGATGATTTTAGTTTTCATAGATGATTATAGTTTAAAGAAAAAAAAGATTTAGAAATACATGCGTTTAGTTGAAGCTAAGTTATTAGTTGTAAAACTTTCTCACAACCGTATAAATACGGTATTTTCTATTTTTTTCTGCGGTAAACCGCAGTGGTTTTTTGCGGTTTACCGCAAATTGTTAAAAATGGAGATATTGCACGTCAATGTCAACGAGTTGGAAAGGAAAAACAGGTGTTGATTTTATAAGGCTGTAAACTTTTGCCGTTCCTCTTTTCATGTTTGAGTTTATACCTATCTTTGCACCTTCCAAATCGATTTAGTTCGGATCAAAAATTTAGCAATGAGCAGTACAAAAAAAATTCAGGGAGCCTTAATATCAGTTTATTATAAGGATGGTTTAGAGCCGATTGTGAGAAAATTACATGAAGACAATGTAACAATCTATTCTACCGGCGGGACACAAACTTTTGTTGAGTCTTTAGGAATTCCGGTTGTGCCTGTTGAAACCATGACTTCGTACCCGGAAATTTTCGGTGGAAGAGTAAAAACATTGCATCCGGCTATTTTTGGTGGAATCCTTCATCGCAGAAATTTGCAGGGTGATTTAGACCAGGTTGCTGAGTTCGATATTCCTACCATTGATCTGGTTATTGTTGACTTGTATCCGTTCGAAGAAACTGTTGCATCGGGAGCTGATCACCAGGCGATCATTGAAAAAATCGATATCGGTGGAATCTCATTGATTCGTGCCGCTGCTAAAAATTACAATGATGTAGTGATTATTCCTTCTGTGAATCAATATGTTGCATTTTTAGACATTCTAAATGCTCAGGGAGCAGCAACAACCGTTGAACAGCGTATGGCTTTTGCAAGAAACGCGTTCATGGTTTCTTCTCATTACGACACACATATTTTTAATTTCTTCAATAAAGACGAAGAAGTTCCTGTTTTCAAACAAAGTATCCTGGAATCACAATCATTGCGTTACGGTGAAAACCCGCACCAAAAAGGTTGGTTCCACGGAGATTTCAACGCAATATTTGATCAGTTACACGGAAAAGAATTATCGTACAACAACTTGTTGGATGTGGATGCTGCGGTTCAGTTATTAGCTGAATTTGAAAACGACGATCCTACATTTGCTATCCTGAAACACAACAATGCGTGTGGCCTGGCAACCCGCCCTACTTTAGCTCAGGCTTATGCAGATGCACTTGCCGGCGATCCTACTTCTGCTTTTGGCGGAATATTGATCGCGAACAGAACAATTGATTTGGCTACGGCGCAACAGATCAATGATCTTTTCTGTGAAGTAGTTATTGCACCTGCTTACGATGCTGATGCAGAAGAATTGTTGAAAACAAAAAAGAACCGCATTTTGTTGGTTCAGAAAAAAGTGGAGCTACCGAAACGTCAGTTCAGAACTTTGTTGAACGGAGTGTTGGAGCAGGATAAAGACATGCTTTCTGAAACAGCAGCAAATTTTGAAGCAAGAACAACTAAAGTTCCTACTGCACAAGAGGTAGAAGATTTGGTTTTTGCCAATAAATTGGTGAAACATACAAAATCAAACACCATTATTCTGGCTAAGAACGGTCAGTTGATTGCCAGCGGTACCGGACAAACTTCACGGGTTGATGCTTTGCGTCATGCTATTGAAAAAGCAAAAGCATTCGGATTTGATCTGAACGGAGCCGTTATGGCCTCGGATGCGTTTTTCCCTTTCCCTGATTGCGTAGAAATTGCTCACAACGCAGGGATTACTGCTGTTGTTCAACCAGGTGGATCAATCAAGGACCAATTGTCAATTGATTACTGTAACGCGAATGGTGTAGCCATGGTATTTACCGGAAACAGACACTTCAAACACTAATTTGATAATCTTCCATAGCTAACAACTCAACGAAAGCTATCGTTTAATCATTTCCCCCATTTTTTTTACGAAAGTGGGGGCTTTTATTTCAAACGATAGAGTACTTTTGTGCTCGGTTTAAAATAGGTTGCCAATTTAGGTTGTACCTGGGAAATGTACTATCTAAATTGACAATCCAAAAAAGTTTAGGGATTCATGAGAATAACAACATTGCTATTCGTACTGTCTGGTACGTTTAGTTTCGCGCAAACGCGCTTTAACGTAGAATTTCAGGATTCTGCTACTGAGAGTAAAGAAACGATCACTTTGATCGAGAGTCATATTCCGGACACATACGACAGAACATCGGCTCAGCATGCTATTTCGTTTTCAACAGTAATAGATTATGAATTGTCATTTATCGATTCAATTCTAGGGATTTGCAATGTCCCGGATGCGAACATCATCAAGCAAAAGACAGGAATCCAGGCTACTGAGAAAGCAGGTGGAACAAACTGTGAACAGGCAATGCAATTGTGCAATTCTTCATCTGTTCCCGGGAATAGTTCCGGATTTGGTGTCCAGGAATTACCAAATAACAATGGCGTTGATGGTTGTTTAACTTTAGAGCACCAGTCATCCTGGTACTACCTGAATATTCAGGCAGCAGGAAATTTGGAGATGCGTATTAATCCGGATGACAATGATGATGATTATGATTTTGCCATTTGGGGTCCGTTTACGTCGGCGAATGCGGGAGCAAATTGTCCGCCGGTAACTGTACCTATAAGATGTTCTTATTCCGGGGAAGACGGAAACACCGGGATGATAATCGGAGAAGGAGACAACAGCGAGCCTTCCGGTGGAAATGGTTGGATCGAAGGACTGCCGGTTCTTGCAAATCAGATTTACATTATGCTGATTGACAATTTCAGCACGTCAAATGAAGGTTACAATATTAATTTCAATTGGAGCGGCCATTCAACTACTGCAACTATTGGTTGTATACCTGTTACTTTGCCGGTAGGAATCTCTTCATTTTCAGGTGAAAAGAATTATGGGGAAAATGTATTGTACTGGACATCAGAATCTGAAATAAACAACCATTATTACACGCTTGAATCGTCGGTTACAGGAAAAGAATACGACTGGACTGAAGTAGAGAAAGTAGAGGGTGGAGGAAACAGTACCGAGCATTTGAATTACAGTGTAAGTGATACTAGATATACAAAAGGTGCAGTGAATTATTACCGTTTGGTTCAAACCGATTATGATGGAAAAACAACCGTGATCGAGAAAAAAGTAGCGGTTGATAATCGTACGGAAGCCAAAGAAATTGCGAAAGTGATTAATTTGCTTGGGCAGGAGGTTTCTGAAAACGAACGCGGAATTGTGATCCTGATTTTCGAAGACGGGACCCAGGAGAAGCGATTTAATTAATAGTTGAAAGGAAGGATTTTTCCGATTATTAATCGGAATGTCCTCTCCCTTGATTCCCCTGTCGGACTGCAAGCGCGCAGGCTTCAAAGGGGGAAAACAACTTTTCTTGTCTTTTTCATAATTACTTCACCGATAATTGCGAATTCTAACAACATAGTTCATTTATTTCACCTACTTTTGTAACCATTTCCGTTATTTTACGAAGAAAGAAGAATTAATAGAAAAAGGGAGCATATTCAATGGGATTATTTAGTTTTCTTACACAAGAAATTGCGATCGACTTAGGGACGGCCAACACGCTGATTATCATGAATGATAAAGTAGTTGTAGATGAGCCCTCAATTGTTGCAAAAGATATCCAGACCGGGAAGGTTGTTGCAATTGGAAAGAAAGCACAACAAATGCACGGTAAAACGCACAAACTTATTGAAACAGTGAGGCCATTGAAAGATGGTGTAATTGCAGATTTCCAAAGTGCAGAACAAATGATCCGCGGATTCATCAAAATGATCAATCCGGGAAAAAGAATGTTCAATCCTACTTTAAGAATGGTAATTTGTATTCCTTCAGGAATTACAGAAGTTGAAAAACGCGCTGTTCGTGATTCTGCAGAACATGCAGGAGCCAAAGAAGTTTATCTGATCCATGAACCAATGGCAGCTGCTATCGGAATTGGAATTGATGTGGAAGAGCCAATGGGAAATATGATCATTGATATCGGTGGTGGTACTTCTGAAATTGCCGTTATCGCATTGGGTGGAATTGTTTGTGATAAATCTATCCGTATTGCGGGAGATGATTTTACATCTGATATTGAAGAATACATGCGCCGTCAGCACAACATTTTGGTAGGTGAGCGTACCGCAGAACAAATCAAGATTGAAGTTGGTGCTGCATTGCCTGAATTGGATAATCCACCGGCAGATTATGCTGTTCGTGGACGAGATTTGATGACCGGTATTCCAAAGGAAATTGTGATTACTTACTCAGAAGTTGCTCACGCATTAGACAAAACAATTTCGAAGATCGAAGAAGCGATTTTGAGTGCCCTGGAGCAAACACCGCCGGAACTTTCTGCAGATATCTACAAAACAGGTATCTATTTAGCGGGTGGGGGATCGATGCTTCGTGGTTTGGATCGCAGAATCAACGAGAAGACTAAATTGCCGGTTCACATTGCTGAAGATCCGCTAAGAGCCGTAGCACGAGGAACAAGTATCGCGTTGAAAAACTTAGATCGTTTCCAATTCCTTATAAAGGATTAATCTGATTAGAAAATATATTGAAAGCCCGGTTCAGAAATGAGTCGGGCTTTTTTGTTTTATCCACGAATTCAACTTCTGAATGTTTACCGTCCGCCACGAATGGGCGAATTTTTGAGTTGATTACCTGCCGACTCTTATATGCATTTAATTTTATCTGCTGCGAGTCCGTCCTGTACTGAATCCGTCGAAGTATAGCCTAGCTTTAAAATTCGTGCATTCGCTACTGGAAAGGATAGTGAGCGGATCAACTATAACAAGTTATTACTCTGTTACTAACGTCTGGAAGACAATGTGAGACAGCGATGACAGGATATACCCTTATCTGCGATTCACCTTGTTTTACCACTTCTTTCGTTACCAAAAATAAGTTTGGTTTCAGATGGTTTCCGTATTTTCGGCAGATGATGATTCCACCCGATGCATGCGAATTACGTTGTTACTTTACCTGGATGAGGGCAGATGGAATTGTTTGTACCAAAGTAAAGCCGAATGCCGAAGTAACAATCGAGGATGCACAGGCAAATTCAGTACTGGTCAATGCCTTTTATGTGAATGAAAAATTCCCTTTACTCATCGATGCCCGCGGAATAAGGTCGATAACACGAGAAGCACGGTCTTTTTTTACAACAAACGGCAGAGAAACGAATACCATGGCTTTTGCAATACTCATTGATTCTTCAGTAAGTAAAGTAGTAGGGAATTTCTTTCTCGGAATTAACAAACCAGCTGTTCCAACCAAGTTGTTTTTGAATGAGAACGTGGCTTTGGCATGGCTCCAAAACCTCTGACATGAACGAGGAAAAGAAGTATATCCGTGAGCGTACCAATTCTATTTTGGAAGTGATTATGGCGTATGCACGTCTGGAGTTCAATGTTCAAACTGAAATTAGCGAGAAAGGCGATGTATTTGATTCGCTTGCGGCAGGGGTAAACATGCTCGGTGAGGAATTGGAGAATTCGGTTGTAACTATTAAAGAAAAAGAAGCGCTTTTGAAAGAAGTGCATCACCGCGTCAAGAACAACCTTCAGATAGTTTCCAGCTTGATGAATCTGCAGGCAGCGAGCACCACAGATCCGGTTTTTCTTGAACTGATCCGAGAATGTAAAAACCGGATTAATTCCATGGCCATTATTCACGAAATGCTTTATCAAAGTAAGAACCTGAGCAGTATTCAGGCAGCAGAATACATCAAACACCTGGTGTTAAGCATTGAAAGTTCGTTTTATAATTCGGCTGTTCATGTCGACTTCCGTTTCGACCTGGATGAACAAATCTATTTTGAAGCTGAACGTATGATTCCCCTGGGCTTGGTTCTGAATGAAGCTATTAGCAACAGTTACAAATACGCGTTTACCGGTAAAACCGGGATGATTCAGATTCGCTTGAAACAGAAAAAAAACGGCTATCTGCTATCTATCAAAGACAATGGAATTGGTCTTCCGAAGAACTACGACATTGAAAGTTCCACAAGCCTGGGAATTCAACTGATTGTGACACTTGCCGAGCAACTGGATGCTGAATTGAGCTGGATTCGTGAGAGCGGATTGGGCTTTGAGTTTCGGTTTGCGTAAGGAGAGGTACATGCACTGGTCATTAAGCTAAAACAAATGAATGATAAATTTACAGAGTTCATAAAGAAATCCGATATTGATCTTAAGGTTTGGAATTGGATTAAATGGATTTTCATTGGTGTATTACTTGTTGTGCTGATTAGTTATCTGTTTTTCGAACATTCAAAAGGTAATTGCTCTGCTTATTATGATTACATACATCAAAATTATAGTGGTAAAGTAGTTGCTAAGTATTTGAACAGAAAGGATCATATGAACGAGACAATTCGACTTGACAACAATGACGTTCACAGAATAAATCCGTTTGATGAAACAGCATATTTTGATTCAATAGTTGTTGGGGACTTTGTGATAAAACACAAGGGAAGTTTAAAATATTATGTTGTCAAAACAGATGATACCTTAGTGTTTGAGACCAAAGAAGTAGACTGTATTAAATACCTAAAAAAATGAAACTACTTATAACAGCAAACCAGTAAACAAGAAAGAGCCACTTCTTTCGAAATAGCTCTCTTCAAATTCGTTATGTTTCAGATCAGCCTACTACCGCGAAATTCAGGTAGTGAACCAAAAATGCTAATCCAAGTGTTCCGATGGTTGCAATGGAAACCACCAATATTGTCAATGGGCTAACAACTAATTTCGGTTGTGCGGACTCCGGTTTTGTAGCGATAACGGTGATCAGTTTCAGGTAATAGTATATACCAATTCCTGAATTGATCAAGGCAATAATCACTAACCATAAGTATTGTCCGGATGCAGATGAGAATACCATGTATTTACCGAAGAATCCGGCTGTTGGCGGAACTCCTGCCAAAGAAAGAATGGCGATAATTCCGGTTACTCCTAAGAATGGATTTCTGTATAACAATCCTTTCAATGATTCAATCTTATCATCGTAATCATTCACCGCCAAACCAAGCGCAATCACTACAACTACCGAACAACCGTAAGCAGTCATGTAGAACCAAAGGTCCGCCATGGAGTTGAAGCCCATAGTCAGGATCACTAATAAAGTGTATCCTGCATGTGTAATGGATGAATAAGCTAATAAACGTTTAAAGCCTGTTTGACGTAATGCGGAAAGGTTCCCGATAAATAATGTCAGTACAATCAGAACAGCGACAATTGGTCCCCAGAAATCGCTCAGAACGGTTGAACTGAACGCACTGTGGAAGATCTTCATGAATGCTCCGAAAGCCGCTAATTTTACAACTGTTGCCATGAAACCGGTTACTGCGTGAGGAGCACCGTCGTACACATCCGGACTCCAGAAATGGAATGGAGCAGCACCTACTTTAAACAAGAACGAAGCAAGAATCAACAGGACTCCGATCATCAGAATCCCTAAGCTTTGAAGATCACCGTTTTCAACTGCCTGCTGAATTTCGTGAATGGAGAACGATCCTGTTGCACCGTAAACCCACGCAATACCGAATAAAAGTAAACCTGTAGCAAATGAACCGAGAAGGAAATACTTCAGGGACGCTTCGTTTGAACGCAGATCGTCTTTGTTACTTCCCGCCATTACATAAATCGGAATAGAAAGAATCTCCAAACCGATAAAGAACATGAACATATCCGTAAACGTAAACATGACAATTGCGCCACAAGCAGAGAAGATCAACAATCCAATGTATTCACCAGTATGTTCTGTGTTTTCTTTAAAGCGTTGATAACCTAAAGCAACAAGCATGAATGTTATTGCAACGGCCGTAAAACTGAAAAGCGACGATGTTTTTGTAAACTTCAATCCTTCGTAATCCAGGTCGATATAGTTGTGTCCTGTGCAGTAATGACAAGCAATTAATGCCAATGTAAGTCCAAGACCCAGCAATGCTGAGGTAATAACAACAAGTGGTTTTTTCGTAAAAGCGGAAAATAATGTAATTAAACCGCTCGCAAATAATACTATTAATGCATCCATGATTTTCTTATATACTTGGATTTGTAATCACTGTAAGCAATTGAGTGACACTAGGTTCAACAAAATCAATGACTGCTTTTGGATAAACTCCAAGAACTACCACTGCGATAAGGATAACAGCAAAAACGATCAACTCGCTCCAATGTAAATCGGGGAAATTGCCAACCTGAACTGGTCCGAACATACTTGCCTGGTAAGCACGGAAAGTATAAACCGCTCCAAGAATCAATGTTGTTCCTGCTACAATTCCGATGATTGCCTGGTAATCATACAATCCTTTCAACAATAAAAACTCTCCGATGAATCCGCTTGTAAACGGAACGGAAACTGAAGCAAAAGCCAAAGCTGCGAACCAGAATCCGAATTTTGGGGCGGGTTTTGCAATACCGCCTAATTTCGTAAGATCAAGTGTTCCTGTTCTGCGTTCAATTACATCAGCTGCAAGGAATAATCCAACGGCAACCAAACCGTGATTCACCATTTGAAGAATACTTCCTGTCATAGCATCAACTGAAAGTGTCATGATTCCCGCAGCGATCAATCCAACGTGTGAAAGTGATGCGTAAGCAAATAAACGTTTCATATTGTTCTGCTTAATCGCGATGATTGCTCCGTAAACCACTCCAATTACAGCTAAAATGATGATCGGTTGTGTTACAGAATCTAAAGCCTCAGGAAATAATGGCAGCATCCAGCGAAGCATTCCGAAAAGTGCCATTTTCAGCATAATTCCCGAAAGAAGCATTGTTCCTGCCATCGGTGATTTCTCGTAAGTGTCTGCCTGCCATGTATGGAACGGGAAGATTGGAATTTTGATTGCAAATGCAAGGAAGAATCCGCATAACATCCAACATGCAGTAGTAGCTGAACTGAATTCTACTTTGATTAAGTCGAAATACTCGAAACTTACGGCCATTTGTTTGATTCCGATTAGAGCTGCAAGCATTGCCAGTGAACCCACAAATGTGTAGATGAAGAATTTCATCAGGGCAGGTTTGCGGTCTTTTGCGCCAAACCACCAGCAGATCAGGAAGATCGGAATTAGAGTGATTTCCCAGAAAATGTAGAACCACAATCCGTCTAAAGCTGTAAATACTCCGAATAATCCGAAAAGCATCAGGAATACCATCGAAGTGAATGCTCTATTCTTAGCCAGGTCACGCTGGTAGTTGCTCAATAGAATAAGGAACACCAGTGCCGAAGCAAGAAGAAGCATGATCAAAGCGATCGAATCGAAGCCAAAATGAAGCGTAATTCCATAGTTTTCCAACCATGGCTGCTTAATGAAGTATAGAATTCCTTTTGTAGGATCGTAGCCGGCGAAAAGCGAAGCTACAAGCCCAACAACCGCAAGGGAACCTAAAATTCCGAATCCGCGCAGGAAGTTTTGTGGTACCACAAAAACCAGACATGCGAGAATAAGAGGTAATGTAAATATGATCAGTTCCACGAATTAGAATTTATAGATAAGGAAATAAACAATAAAGCCAATTAGACCGAAGACCATCCATAAGATGTAGGTATCGGCACGACCGGTTTGAATTTTACGAACCATGTCGCCGGTTTTTCCAACCAACTGAGCTGCTCCAACAACACCGCGGTGTAAGAAAGCAAGTTCGAAGTATTTGTTCACTTTTTCAGAAAGCCAAAGCGTTGGGCGAACGAAAAGGAAGTTGTAGATCTCATCGAAGTACAATTTGTTCATCGACAATTTCTCCCAGCCTTTTACCTGGTCGTCTGCTACCGGAATATTGTTTTTCTTACCGTAAACAAAATAAGTCAAAACGAAAATAATCAGGAACATTACGGTAGCAGCAATCATCATAATCAAAGTCATGTTCGGATCTTCTTTGTGTTCCGGAAGAACATTAATTCCTGCAACGTTTGTTTTGAATAAATGTGCCATCCAGTGTGCCTGGTTGTGTAACCAGATTCCCGGAAGATTCAGCAACCCACCGAAAACGGAAAGAATCGCCAGAATGATCAATGGTAAAGTCATTGAAGCAGGGCCTTCATGCACATGATGCTCTTGTTCGTGTGTTCCACGGAAAGTTCCGGAGAAAGTAACGAAGTACAAACGGAACATGTAAATAGCAGTTAAAGCAGCACTTGCCATCAAAGCAATGTATAACCACGTTCCGTGTTCGAATGCGTGCGCAATAATCTCATCTTTCGAGTAGAAACCTGAAAGTAACGGGAAACCTGAAATAGCTAGTGTTCCGATTAGGAATGTAATGTGCGTTACAGGGATTTTCTTGCGAAGTCCGCCCATTTTGCGAATATCCTGCTCGTCAGACATAGCGTGAATGACACTACCCGAACCTAAGAACAACAATGCTTTAAAGAATGCGTGCGTAGTAACGTGGAACAAAGCAGCTGTGTAAGCGCCCATTCCCAGGGCTACGAACAACATTCCCAATTGAGAAACCGTTGAGTAAGCCAATACTTTCTTGATATCGTTTTGTCGCATGGCAATGAAAGCGGCAACAATGGAAGTTGCCAAACCAACATACAACATAATGTCTTGTACCAACGGAGCTTGTTCGAACAGGAAGTTTGAACGCATTACCAAAAAGATTCCGGCTGTTACCATGGTTGCAGCGTGGATCAATGCGGAAACGGGAGTTGGCCCGGCCATTGCGTCTGGTAACCAGGTAAACAATGGAATTTGTGCCGATTTCCCGGTTGCTCCAATGAATAAACAGCCAGTAATACAAATGGCCATGCATTGTCCTAATTCCATTTTACCGCTTAGCACCAAATCAGCAATTTCGCGGTATTCCAATGTTCCGAACTGCATAAGCATTAAGAACAATCCGATCAACAAACCTAAATCACCGATACGGTTCATGATGAAAGCCTTGCGGGCTGCCAATGTGTTTTTGAAATCGCCGTACCAGAAACCGATCAGTAAGTATGAACAGATTCCAACACCTTCCCATCCGAAGAACAACAGGAAGTAGTTGCTTCCAAGAACGAGAATTAACATGGCAAAGATGAACAGGTTCAGGTAAACGAAGAATTTGTAATAACCATCGTCGGTTTTCATATAACCCATAGAGAATAAATGGATCAACGTTCCGACACCTGTTACTATCAATGTCATCCAAAGCGATAAATTATCTGCCAGGAAACTCATCTTCAAGCTGAATGACGAAGTATCTAACATCGTAAACAGATTAACAACTGTTCCTTCTGTATGCTGAACCTGGAAAAATGCTGTCAACGCTAAAGCAAAGGAAATGGCCATTACAGAAGTTGCAATTGCACCAACCACAGCTTTAGGCAGCTTTTTACCAATTGTACCATTGATTAATGCTCCAAGCAATGGCAATGCTATAATTAGCGGAAGTAATTGTGATACCGTCATGCTTAATTCTTTAATCTGTTAAACAAACGAATATCTGTGTTGCGTGAATTTCGATACATCAGAACTACGATTGACAAACCAACCGTTGCTTCTGCAGCTGCAACAACCATGATGAAGAAAACGAAAATCTGTCCGTCTGCTTTTCCAAAGTACGTAGAAAAAGCTACCAGCAATAGATTCACTGCATTCAACATCAACTCAATGCACATCAACAATATGATTGCATTTTTTCTGTACAATACGCCGAATACACCGATAACAAACAGCACAGTTGCTAATGTCATGTAATGCTCAATTCGGATTCCAGATTCAAATAAGGTCGCTAATAACATCTTATTCTGCATTTTTTTTGTCGCGCTTGGCTAAAAGAACCGCCCCAACCATTGCTGCGATAAACAACACGGAAGACACTTCGAAAGGAAGCACGTATTTATTAAATAGAAGTTGACCAAGATTCTCAACCAAACCGGCACTTGATGAAGCTTCGGTAATTTGTGTGGTTGCCAAACTGGCGTCGCGTGTGGCAGCTACAAGCACTAACAATAGAATTCCGGCTGCGATTCCGGCACCTATGTTTGCAATAATCGGTGCCTTAGGTTCATTCTCTTTATTCAGATTCAAAAGCATCAAAACGAAGAGGAACAAAACCATAATTGCTCCGGCATAAACAATGATGTTTACAATTGCCACAAATTGTGCGTTCATCAGAACGTAATTTGCCGTAATAAGGAAGAAGGTAAGTACTAAGTACAATACGCTTCTCACGGGGTGCTTGCTCAATACAACCATAGAAGCTGTACCAACTGTTAACCCGCCCAAAATGTAAAATATAATTTCCAGTGTAGTCATACTTATTGGTTTGTTGGGCGTTTCCCGGTTAATTGACGTTTACTGATATCTACACGTGCATCAACTGGTTCAACCAATTTGTCTTTTCCGTAGATAAAATCTTCGCGCTCAAAGTAGGTAGGTACCAAACGATCTGTAAGGAAAATTGCTTCTTTCGGGCAAGCTTCTTCACACAAACCGCAGAAGATACAGCGCAGCATGTTGATCTCATACATAGAAGCATATTTCTCTTCTCTGTATAAATGTTCTTCACCTTTTTTGCGTTCTTCTGATGTCATGGTAATAGCTTCGGCCGGACATGCAACAGCACACAAACCACAAGCGGTACAGTTTTCCCTGCCTTCTTCATCGCGTTTTAAAACGTGCTGGCCACGATAAACGGGAGCAAATTCACGTTTTTCCTCGGGATATTTCAGAGTGTTGTTTTTACGGAACAAGTGTTTCAGGGTAATCCACATACCACTGACAATAGCAGGTAGGTATAACGATTCCATGAACGTCATTTTCTTGTTCGACACAACCTTTTTACGATTCGATAAACTTTCCATTTCGTTACTTAGGTTTATTCGTTTGTTTCGAATTCATGCTCAACGATTGCTCTGTTGTTGCAACTTTTGCCTGCATTTCGTTCGGAGTTTCTTTCTTGTTCGAGAACCATCCTGAGGTGAATGCAATAACAAATCCTGTGATTAAAAGATTCACCATGGAAAGCGGAATTAATTTTTTCCATCCAAGATGCATTAACTGATCATAACGGAAACGGGGAAGCGTCCAGCGAATCCACATGAAAACGAAGATGAAGAAGATTGTTTTTGCAAACATAACAGCAACACCAAGTACGGCCAATGTATTTCCTGAAAAATAACCTTCACCCGGGAAATGATAACCGCCAAAGAATACTGTGGAAATGATCGCACATGAAATAAACATGTTGATGTATTCTGCAAACAGGTAAAACCCAAGTTTCATGGCTCCGAATTCTGTGTGGTAACCACCGATTAGTTCCGATTCACATTCTGCTAAGTCGAAAGGTGCGCGATTACATTCTGCTAAAGCACACACAAGGAAAATGAGGAAACACAATGGTTGTTTCCAGGCATTCCAGTTAAATCCGGCTTGCTGGTCAACAATATCACGCAGACTTAAACTTCCCGACATCATGACAATCGTAATAATGGAAACGCCCATTGCCAATTCGTAAGAGATCATTTGCGAACTCGCACGAATAGCCCCGAACAAAGAGAATTTATTGTTGGAAGCCCAGCCCCCGATCATAATTCCGTAAACTCCGATAGAAGCAATCCCCATTGCGAAAAGCACTCCGACGTTTGCATTTGAAACCTGTAAAGAGAATTTTTCACCGTAGATTGTAAGATCAGGCCCCCATGGAATTACAGCACTGGTTAAGAATGCAGTAAACATGGCAATTCCCGGTCCGAGAATAAACAACCATTTATCAGCGTTTGCAGGAATGAAGTCTTCTTTGAAGAACATTTTCCCACCATCGGCCAAAGGTTGTAACAATCCCCATTTACCAGCTCTGTCCGGACCAACACGATCCTGAAGCCAGGCAGCAACTTTCCGCTCAAACCAGGTCAAATACGCTGCGATACCCAATGTGATACCGAACAAAGCGACGATTAATATGATTTTTCCTAACATAATATTATTGCTTCAATTCTTTAGGTTCTCCCAATAAATCAGGAGTACTTGTTGCATATTTACCTTGAGAGATTACCGAATGACGGTTAATAACACGTGGTCCTTCAATGTTCCATTTGGCAGCATCTTTGGAATCGAAACGACAGGTATTGCAAATCCAGCCTGTTTTTCCATCTACGTCCTCAATTTCGCCGTATTTGTCTTTACGACCTGTAACTCGGTAAATATCGTTTCCGAACATCCAAACTGTTGCTGTTCCGCAACACGTCGGACAATCTCTCTTTGCGTTCATTGGTTTCAGGAACCAAACACGGCTTTTGAAACGGAAAGTTTTATCTGTTAATGCGCCAACCGGGCAAACATCAATCACGTTTCCTGAGAATTCATTGTCAATTACATTTTCAATGTACGTGCTGATCTCAGCATGTTCTCCGCGGTGCATTACACCGTGAACACGTTTGTCTGTAAGCTGATTTGCTGTGTAAACACAACGGTAACAAAGAATACAACGGTTCATGTGCAGCTTGATCTTATCACCGATATCAATCGGATCGAACGTTCTGCGTTGTTCTTCGTAACGTGTTCCTTCTTTTCCGTGCTCAAAGCCAAGGTCCTGCAAATGACATTCGCCGGCCTGGTCACAGATCGGACAATCAAGCGGGTGATTGATTAACAGGAATTCAGTAACAGAAGCACGGCCTTCTTTCACACGTTGAGACGTGGTGTTTTTGATCACCATTCCATCCTGAACCGGAGTGGAGCAGGAAGCAACCAATTTCGGCATCGGGCGCGGATCAGCTGTGGAACCTGCAGCAACTTCAACCAAACAAGTCCGGCATTTACCACCACTTCCTTCCAGTTTGCTGTAATAGCACATGGCAGGAGGAACAACCTCCCCACCAATTTTACGAGCAGCATTCAGGATCGTTGTTCCCGGTTCTACTTCTACTTCAATATCATCT
>CAMLIF010000080.1 GCA_946479985.1 uncultured Flavobacteriales bacterium | reverse complement strand
ACTTAACCTGATCTTATCCAAGTTACTTATTTATACAAAACTAAAGTGGAGGGGGCAGGGGGAGGATTACTCATCAACCCGCAACAACAAATGCTCGTCCGTCAAATACAAGATCGTGAATTTCATTCCTTCTATAATGATTGTATTGTCTTCATTGATTTGCCATTTCAGTAAAGTGTTTTTCGTGGAAATGCCCATAAATTTATTGGAACAAGGAGATTTAGCTTTTTCTTCTTTATAGAATTTCACCAACTTATAACCTTGTTTGTAGAGCGCAATTCCTTTCGCATCCAATGGATACATCTTCCATTTCCCCTTCAGAAGTTTCATTTTTTCATCATAGTCCACCGTACTTTTATCAAGCCAGTTCGTCGATTTCAAAACTCCTTCTTCATATTCGTAAGTTGCCTGAATTGGAAGAAATCCAACGCTTGATAATATATTCATATACCTTGTCCAGCTCCCAACGCGCTTTCCATATTCATAATTACCATACAATTTTGAATTGTCGGGTAGTCTGAATTCCCATGGGCCAACTTTCTTAAAGGTGTAGAATAAATCAAAACCCGATGAGTCTTCACCTTCAATCGAAGTGAGCACAACTTCCTCCATTTCCAAACTTTCAATGTCGACTTCAACTTCTCCGAAATGCAGAAGGTCTGATCTCAAACTGTCACTCCATTCTTGGAAAAAGAATCGGTTCCCGGGATATTCAGAGAACTCCAAAAAGCGATTTCCAGTGCGATAGAAACGAGTATGAAACATGGTGACTTGCGTTCCGGAGTAAGGTAACTCTGCTGTATGATCCCAACGTCCATCGAGAATATTGTCGAGTGAATAATTCTCATCAACTAACTCACAACTCATAGATTCCGGATGCCACTCAAAAGGAACAACCAATTCCTCAGAAGTGTAATCCTGACTGAAGGAAGTACCAACAATGAACAGGAAAACGAAGAGGATTGATTTCATTCCGGAAAATTACTTTGCGATGTGCACCATATCAAAAAAAGCAGCCTGCCATTTTCGCGTGTTCTTAATCAGGTTACTGTCGCTTATTGCCGAACCGTTTCCTTCTGCGAATTGATCAATGCTCATGATGTAAGGATATTCAATTCCCTTGATAAACATGCGGATAGAAACCAGGTTCCGGTTATTCGGATTTGGTTGCAAATTCAATTGACTTCCCGGTTCGGTGGAGCTGTTAATACTGAAAACACGCACTCCGTCCAGGTAAAAATCGGCAGTTTCCAGGTCGGAATAACGGAAGGTTTTCATTTGGTAAGACTTCTTTTTCTCAGAATACTTCAACAATTGAAATTGCGCCTGGTCGATTTGCAAAGCAACATAATGCTGCGATTCATGTGCTACCAGCAACTCATCATAAGAAACATTATTCTTCTTCAGATATCCCTTGATTCCGCTCTTTTTCTTCGCGCGGATAATCAGCGATATAACAATGGCAAGAAGCACAACTATTAATGCAACGAGCCCGATAATTCCTTTGAACATGATCATAGGTGTACAGTTTTAGAGGGTTGAAAATAAAAAAATAGCGTAGTGCTCAGATCGCGACCTGAGCACTACTTTCATAATCAAATAACAATATTCACAATCTTCCCGGGAACCACAATCACTTTCTTAGGAGTTTTTCCTTCAAGCCATTTTTGTGCTTCAGGCATTGCGAGAACTGCTTCTTCCACTTCTTTTGCGGTGAATTCTGTTGGTAAATCTGCTTTCATGCGCATTTTTCCGTTGAACGAAACCGGGTACGAAACGTTTGCTTCTACCAGCATATCCGGATTGAAAGTCGGGAAATGGGCATGTGAAACTGAACCAGCCGAGTAGCCCAATGCTTCCCACAATTCTTCTGCGGTATGCGGTGCGTATGGCGCAAGCAAAACAACCAATTCTTCCAAAACTTCTTTCGAATGACATTTTTGTTCTGTCAGTTCGTTTACGCAGATCATCAAATTCGAAACGTTGGTGTTGAACGAGTAACGCTCCAAATCGTCTTCTACTTTTTTGATGGTTTTATGTAAAGTCTTCAACGATTCTTTACTTGCCGGTTCCTTTGAAACGATCAATTGACCTTCGTTGTAGAACAAACGCCACAATTTGCGCAGGAAGTTGTGAACTCCCGAAATACCTTTGGTATCCCATGGCTTGGTTTGCTCCAACGGGCCTAAGAACATTTCATACATGCGCAAAGTATCTGCACCGAATTTCTCTACCAATTCATCCGGCGTTTGCACGTTGAATTTGGATTTGGACATTTTTTCGACTTCGGAACCGCAGATGTAAGAACCGTCGTCTTCTAAAATGAATTCGGCGTTTTTGTATTCTTCACGCGAATTTTTGAATGCTTCGATATCCAGTTTATCGTTGTCAACGAGAGAAATGTCGATGTGAATTGGAGTACAATTCATCACAACGAAGCCATTTTTATAGTGTATAAGTTTCTTCAATTCAGAATTTACTTTTTCTGAAAATTCGATAACTTTTTCTTTTCTTATAACATTGTCAAAAATGCTTTGGGATATAAATATAGATGGTGCTTCCACATATGTATAAAACCCCAATTGTCCATTGTCTCTAATAACTGAGTATTCCAAACGGTAAACAAAACTACTTCGCCCCAAAATCATCCCTTGGTTGATCATCTTCGCAAACGGCTCTTCAAACGAAATAAATCCTTTGTCGAACAGGAACTTACACCAGAAACGGGAGTACAACAAGTGGCCGGTTGCGTGTTCTGACCCACCAATGTATAAATCAACCTGGTTCCAGTAATCTGATTTATCTTTGGAAACAAATTCTTCGGTATTGTGCGGATCCATGTAGCGCAGGAAATAGAACGAACTTCCCGCCCAGCCGGGCATGGTGTTGTATTCCATTCTGTCGCCTTCGGAATATTTCCAGGCCGTTTTTTCTGCACGCGCCAATGGCGGTTCACCGTCTTCGGTTGGCAAATATTTGTCTACTTCCGGCAATTCAACCGGCAAATGAGCATCGTCGACCAAATACGGAATGTCGTTTTTGTAATAAACCGGGAAAGGTTCACCCCAATAGCGCTGACGGGAGAAAATCGCATCGCGCAAACGGTAGTTGGTTTTTCCTTTTCCAAGTCCTTCTTCCTCAATTTTCTCAATCGCGGCTTTCATGGCTTCTTTTACAGAAAGCCCTGTTAGAAAACTTGAATCTGTTATTGTTCCTTCTTTTTCGGAATAAGCCGCTTCAGAAATATCAACGTTTTCAAAGATGTTCTTAATCGGAATATTGAAATGTTTCGCAAAATCCCAATCGCGTTGATCGCCGCAAGGAACCGCCATTACAGCTCCGGTTCCGTATGAAGCCAAAACGTAATCACCAATCCAAACCGGGATTTTCTCACCCGAGAACGGATGAACAGCATAAGCTCCGGTAAACTGACCGGTAATATTTTTCACATCGGCTTGTCTGTCGCGCTCCGATTTCAGCGAAGCCGCAGTTTTGTATGCTTCAATAGCATCTTTGTATTCCGGAGTTGTGATTTCATCAACCAACGGATGCTCGGGAGCAAGAACCATGAATGAAACTCCGAAGATTGTGTCGGGGCGGGTTGTGAATACCTCGACTACGCTCGGTAACCCGCCGTCTTCCATCGAAGAATCCGTTGACTGAGCGGAGTCGAAGGCAACATTGAAACGTACTGATGCTCCTACAGATTTTCCGATCCAGTTGCGCTGCATGTCTTTAATCGCATCTGTCCAATCTACGGTGTCTAATCCTGTCAATAACCGTTCAGCATAAGCTTTGATTCGCATTGACCACTGGCGCATCAATTTTTGTTCTACCGGGTGACCACCGCGCTCTGAAAGTCCGTTGATCACTTCATCATTCGCTAAAACGGTTCCAAGTGCCGGACACCAGTTCACCCACGAATCGGCCAAATACGCCAAACGGTATTCCATCAGAATGTCTGATTGTTCTTTTTCCGACATGGTTTTCCATTCGTTAGCCGAGAAAGATTCCGTAAAATCTGTAACAGCCTGAACTTCGTTATTCCCGTCAGCCTCAAATGCTTCGATCAGCAAATCGATCGGTTCGGCTTTATCTGTTTTAGCGTTATACCACGAATTGAAGATCTGTTTGAAGATCCACTGAGTCCATTTGTAATACTCAGGCGAAGAAGTGCGTACTTCTCTGTCCCAATCGAAAGAGAAACCGATTTTGTCTAATTGGTTACGATAACCTTTGATGATGTTATCTTGATAGTTTGGATCTGTAATTTTTACGTGTTCACTCTTAACAATTAGAGCTTCATCTTTTATAGAACCATCTTCATTTACATATTGAGGTTTTATATTTCCCTTTTCGTCCAAGCATCCATCAATATTGATCGAAGTTGTGATCTTTGGATGAAGTCCAGTTTGAATAGCATATTGTTCAGCCGGAAGTCCGAACGAGTCGTAACCCATCGGGTGCAAAACATTAAACCCTCTCAATCGCTTGTAGCGCGCATAGATATCAGAAGCAATGTAACCGAGCGGATGACCCACGTGTAAACCGGCTCCAGACGGGTACGGGAACATGTCCAGAACATAATATTTTGGTTTCGTACTGTTGTCCTCGGCTGCAAATGTTTTATTGTCTGCCCAATGCTTGCGCCATTTGCGCTCTATTTCGATAAAATTGTATTCCATGATATTTGGCTTGCTAAAAAGCGGGTCAAAGATAGTTCTCTAAATTACAAATTGCTAATTACGCATTACCAATCAGACAACTTCACAAAAACCCGTTATCAACACAGGTAATCTGAAAAAAATAGTAATTGGTAACTCGCAATTAGTAATTAAATGCTAAATTGTAACCATTATTCTACTAAGTACTTATTAAAACAAAAAAGCCCTATGACGATTCGCAAATTCATATTGACACTAACAGTGTTCGCTTTCATCGGATTACCAACAACAAGTAAAGCTGCAGCTGCATGCGAATCCGGAGTAACATTTTCTAACGGAAAATCAGTAACGAATGAGTTCCGTCCGAAGAAAAAGAAAAAGAAAAAACACGGACCAGGGTGCGAAGCTTACGGAAGATTTGCGCAATCAACAACCAAGTAATTTTTTCAATTTTATATATGGAAAGCATTGGTCTTAATTGGCTAATGCTTTTTTTGTGTTCGAAATTTTACAGAAAGCATTATTTTTAGTCAATGTTTGGTAGAATAAAATTCCTCTTTGTTTTCATTTTGTGTTTGAGCCAAACTTCAAACCTTTTCGCCGGTAACGATGAAACCGCCCTTGTTCGTGCATATCAAAGCGAAAAAGACGGCACCAAACGATTCAACCGGCTTTTGGCATTGGGTGAATATTATCAAAGAAACAACATCCAGAAAGCCGATTCCATCCGGAATTATCTGCTTGCCTCGAGCAGACAGGAAAGCGATCTTTCCCGTTTCAAGGCTTTGTTATTCGACCTGGAAGTTGAGCGTTTAAACGGTAACCAAACGGCTTATTATTCCAAGATCATTGAGCTCACACCTTTCCTGAACAGATTGAAGTCGAGCACTTCCAAGATCACGATTTTCCAGTTACTAGCCAAATCACAAATTGCACTGCGCGAATTCCCTCAGGCTGAAGTTTACCTGGAGGAAGCCATGAAAATTTCGCGGCAGATAAGAAGTTATGAATGTATCGGCCGAACGTATGAATTATATGCTTCGCTCGAAAAAGAACGAAATAATAAGGTTCGTGCACTGAATTACGTAGATCAGGCCATCGGTTTTGCACGAAGATCACCAAGCCGTTCGCTGGTTGCTTCATGCGTGAATACACAGGCAAAAATTTACAGTTATTTCGGACAGATAGAATTAAGTGTTTCTAAAAACTACATTGCTCTTCAGCTTGCAAAAGAAGCAAACGACTATCCGAAGGTTGCAAATTACCAGCGTGAAATAGGCGAAGCACAGTTCACAATTTACAATTACCGTGAAGCCGCACAGTTCTTTGAATGGGCGCTGGAAACCGCAGAACGCATTAAAGACAACCGGATGATCGGTATCACCCTAGCCAACCAGGGAATGGTAAGTTTGGCGAAACGGGATTTAGGGAAAGCAACTACTCAGCTCAAAAATTCGATTAAAATACTTCAGCGTTTCAACGACCTGGATGGTTTGGGGAAATCGCACATGCTATTAGGAAATGTATTTCGTGAAAAGGCTTCATATAACGATGCGCTTCGTTATTACAACCAGGCGTTGGTTTACTTTGAATCAGTTGCAAACCGGGCCGAAATTGCATCGGTTTATCACTTGGTGGGCACAGTTTTTGAGAAACAGGGGAAATATGCCAATGCGTTAAATTACCTGAACAGATCGGTTGAAATTCGCTCGGAATTTGGCTATCAGGGAGCTATTTATCCATCGTACAGGGCAATTGCGGAAGTATATAAAAAGACAGGGAACCTGAAACTGGCTTATAAATATTTGGAAATGTACTCCAACTTTTCCGACAGTTCGAAGATCATTGAAGTAAGTTCTAAAATTGCCGAAATCTCCGAGTTATATCGTGCCGAACAACGGGAACGCCTGATTGCCATACAGGCAGATTCAATTGAACTCAATAGAAAGGAACGTGATCTAACACAAGTTCAATTAGAAAATACAGAACTGCGGAACACTTCTCAAACGTACATCATCATCGGGTTTTTACTCGTTCTGATCTTTGGAGCTGTCATTTTATATTCCCGCTGGAAACAGCGCGATATTAAGCAGCAGCAGAAGGAAGCTGAAATGAACCAGGTTCTGCTTCGTTCACAAATGAACCCGCACTTTGTATTCAATGCCATGTCGGTTATTCAGAGTTATATTTATGAAAACGACATTAAGAACTCAACGAAGTTCCTGGTGAACTTTTCCAAACTCATGCGGCTGATCCTGGAAAATTCATCCAAGGAATTCATTCCGCTTTCAACAGAAATAGACATTCTGACCAAATATCTCGACACCCAAAAGCTCCGGTTTGGTGAGCGTTTTGAGTACAGTGTTGAAGTAAATGATGATTTTATTGAGCAAGGTGTAGTAATTCCGCCGATGATTGCGCAACCTTTCATTGAAAATGCGTTAGAACATGGACAGCTTCACACAATTGAAGGAGGATTCATCCGGATCCGGATTTCGAAAGACGAAGATTTGCTCCACCTGACAATTGAAGACAATGGAGTTGGAAGAAAAGGATCAGAAAACAATAAAAAGAGTAAAGCCCATAAGAGTATGGCAATGAAAATAACACAGGACAGAATTGATAATCTGAGTTATAAATACCGTATTCAGGGTCGTATGGAAATTGACGATTATAACAAAGAACAGCAAACCGGAACACTGGTTAATATATATTTACCTTTCAGAACAGAAATCAATTAAACCAATTATGAGTTACGAGTTGTTTTCACTCGTAACTCATAACTCATAATTCAAACAGATATGAAAAAAGCACTTATAATAGACGATGAACAACGCACAAGAGAGCTCATTGCTAAAATGATCGAATCATTTGATTTGGGAATAGAAGCCATTGCGCGCGGGGAAAACGTCAAATCAGGATTGGAAGCCATTGCAGAGATTCAGCCCGATCTAGTGTTTTTAGACATTCAGATGCCGGATGGCACGGGTTTCGACTTATTGAAAGCTGTTCCGGAGAAAAATTTCGAGGTAATCTTCATTACCGCACACGAAGAATTTGCTATTAAAGCCATTAAGTTCTCGGCTTTGGATTACATCTTAAAACCGGTAGATCCGGAAGAACTTCGTGCAGCGGTAGAACGTGCATTAGCATCAATGAATGAACAGGTAAGTGAGCCGCAATTTGAAGCTCTTCAAAACAATATTCAGCCAAATCAGAAACGCAGATTGGTGTTAAAAACACAGGAAAGCGTGCATGTTGTTGATCTGGACCAAATTATTCGATGTGAGGCCGACCGAAACTATACGAGCTTCTTTTTGAAAGAAGGAAAAAAGATCCTGGTTTCAAGAACATTGAAAGATTATGAAACATTACTTACCGGACATAACTTTCTGCGCATTCAGCAATCGCACCTGATAAACTTAAATTATGTTGACCGTTACGACAAAGGAAACGGGGGTGCAGTTGTCATGAAAGATGGCTCTGAAGTACCACTATCACCCGCAAAAAGGGATATTTTCTTCCAAATATTAGAGAATTTATAAGCTCCGTTCGGTCGTTCTGCTAAAATATTCATTCTAAAGCTTCAAATATTCATTCTACCTATGGTCATTAACACTCAATGCTATCTTAGTAGAGGAAATAAGGAGATGATTCAGGTTGTTTTCTAATGTTAGGTGAGTTTGAAACGGAAAACACTGCAATTGGAGAGGCAGTTTTTTCATTTTCTAGTTTTATTGAAGAGTATATAGTTCTATCTCCGTAAGGACTTTCCTTTTAAAGCGTTAGAAACAACCTGAATTCATTTTATTTGATTGCACGACCTTTTCACACATATAACAAACTAAAACACTACTAAACTTGGAAGTCTCACCTGAAAATGGTGAGACTTTTTCTCTTTTATCTATTAACAAAGGGGAGTTTATATTTTATTCGGTAATATTTGTCGAAAACGTCAAAATGGTTTAATCAATTCGTTTAAATTTGCTCGAAATTATTGTGATGAGTGATCCGGATTATTTAGAAATAGAGAAAGAGAGTGTTACATCCCTCCATTTCCCGCATGAAGAAGTGATTGTAAATTCTGAAGCCCAGCTAAAGGCAAGAGCCGCTGCTGTTGAAAGAGCCATTACTTTAGGGAACCTGGAACACCAGAAAGTGAAGATCTATTTTATGGATGATGAAAGAAAGAAAATGGTACATACAACCATTTGGGCAGTTACGGATACTGCAATTGTTTTAAAACAAAATGTTATTTTGCCGATTAATCGCATCATAAAACTTGAAATATAAAAGCATGTCGAAGAAAAAGTCAATCGTGAGTTACGAAAAGCTTACAATAGATCAAAAGAAACAGCTATTGATTGCTTTTCCGGAAGGGTTTGCTGGAGCAACCACAAAAATGACCAATCCGATAACAGGTGAAATATTTGATTCACTTCTATGGGAAACGGAAGAGTGTATTTATTTGGTTAAATTACCAAAGCTAAAATTGAAATCGCCATCAGTTGACGATGACGAAGAAGATGAAATCGAAGAAGACTTAGACGCAATCGACGGAAAAGACGATGAAGACGACATCAATGACGAAGAAGAAGAAGACAACTACGGCGACAAGGCAGAAGACGCTACCGATGAAACCGAGGAGGAAGATTAAATTCATATAAAAAACGCCATCTGTAAATACGGATGGCGTTTTTCTATTCTAGCCGTGTGACGAAGCCCACAAATAAAGAACTGGACAAAAAAGCCAAGCAAAAAAAATGGCTTAAGCGAATTGGCATTGCCGGATTTTTATTTTTCCTCATAAAAGGGCTTATCTGGATCGCAGTATTTCTCTTTGCATGGAAAGGCTGTAAGTAAAATGTTTACCATTCATAAAAAGGTACATTTACATAAAATAAACGCGATGATCCATCAACTTGCCATACTGATTACCTTTTTCGTAATGGCCTGTAATCATTGCTTTTCCCAAGACTACATTTCAATTTATTTTACATCCGGTAGTCACAAGCTTTCTCCATACTCCATAAAAGTTCTAGAGGCAAAAATCGCCTCATTGGATTACACAGATATTGAATATATCCGTTACATCGGATATGCCGACAGTTCCGGAAATATTCAATCGAATCAACGACTTTCTGAACGACGGGCAAAAGCAGTTTCAAAAGAATGCACCAAATTGTTGAAAGAAGAGATTCCCTTCGATCTCAGTTTCCAGGGAGAAACCACAAAACAGGTCGACAGTTTAAGCAGAAGAGTAGATATTGTCTTTCGACATTTGCCAAAACCGGAAATGGCCGACACAATACCCATGACCGCCAATAATGTAAGGTGTTTCGGGATCGATGAAAGCATTTACGGTTATATTTTCATAAGAAATGATCAAAAGAAAAAGTCGTTGGTGCAGATAGAACTGATTTCTTCCTACTCGTTAATGTATGTAAAACACTATTACATCAAAAACCCGAACACACCAAATGCAGTTGCCCAGCGGGTGAATTGGAAAAAGGTGAAAACCGGTAAATTGTGGTGGCGTGAAACACGTTTAGTTACAACTATTCCAAAAGAAAGCTTCGATAAATTCGGGTTAGTAGTGTTTCTGGAGCAGCCCTGCAATGGTTGTTCCGAAGAACTTTTTAAAACCGACACAAACCTTGTTACTTCGATCGAGTATAAAACCGATTACTTCCTCACAAGCATCACACAATTAAAAACAAAATACCTCAGACATAATAAAGCAGAAATCAGGGTTCCGAAAGAATATGTGGATAGCAGTATTGTATACAGAATGGATTTATACACCAGTTCAAATGAATACAAAACCGTAAGCCTTAACTGGGAAGCAAAAACAAAAAAGAAACACCGGGATTATTTATTCTATGACTTTAATATCAAAGACATTGAACGTGTTAATGTCCTCAAACCACAACCAGACTGGACATGTCCGGAACCATACAGAATTGACACCACCCCCGGCAGACTCTCGCCATGGGGATGCGGCAATCATTACAGTAATAAAATGCTGTATCTCCGAACTTCACTCAGTGCATTCTATCACAATGATACAGTAACCGCGTATGCAGCGTTTAAATTCGGGTATCTGAATCACAATAATCAATTGCAGACAGAAATAGGGCTCAATCATCGTTTAGGATTTTACGGAGCAGTTTCCTACAAACGTTATTTCCTCGATTTCGAATTGATGAAAAAAAGAGGGAGCAATCCGTGGCAGGGCATTTCTCAACTCAGTTTTTCAACCTACGTAACTCCATACCTGGGTTTAGAATTAAGAACCTGTTACAACCGAAACTACAAATCATTCACTGAACTAAATCTGCACACGGGAATCAGCGTTACGTATGACAACAGTTTCGGGTATTACATTCAAGGCGGAATTGCACGTGACTTATCTAATCAGATAAATCAAAGCTTCTACCCGTACATTCAGGCAGGACTCACCTATACTTTTGCTTTTCCCCTAAACTAATCTGGTCAGAAACCAATATTAAATTGCACCGTGGTCTTCTCTACCCAAGGTTTGTCGTTTGTACACATATAACGGTCGTTCGTACCATTCTTTTTCATTCTCCTAGAATTAGCGCTTCTTTTACAATGAATCATTTCAAAATGAACTATTCACGTAATTAATACCATTACTTATGAAAAAAAAATTACTCAGAATTGGCCAAATTCTCGGTGTTTTCGCGCTTGTGTGTACCGGAAATTTATGGTCACAAACTCAAACATTTGAATTCACAGGTGGAATTCAATCTTTTACAGTGCCTTGCGGTGTAGACTCTCTATATCTTCAGGCATGGGGAGCCCAGGGAGGAAACGGTGAGAATGGTAACAGTTCCAGCGGTGCAATTCCCGGAGGATCAGGTGGATTAGGCGGATATTCTGCTGGGGCTATCGCAGTAATTGAAGGTGACGTAATCAACATCTTTGTTGGTGGTCAGGGACAACCTTCGATGGGAGGATTCAACGGTGGAGCCAATGGCGGAACAGCCAATGCCGGAGGCGGTGGTGGTGCTACTGACATAAGATTAATCGGGACTTCCGAAGCAGATCGCATCTTAACTGCCGGCGGTGGCGGTGGCGGTGGTCGCGGCGGTTGTGAAACAAATTTAGATGGAATTGGCGGTGCCGGCGGAAATGGAGGCGGCGGTGTCGGTGGAAACGGACAAGATGCTTCAACCAGCGGTGGATTTGCTGGCGGCGGCAAAGGAGGTAATTTCGGTTCCGTTCAAGGTGGTAGTGGTCCTGCTGGTGACGGTTGTGGCGGATTTCTCGGTGCTCCGGGAAGTTCTACAATTTCAGGATCCGGAGCTATAGGTGGCGCCGGACAATCATGTTGTTGTTTCTCATTCTCATCCATCCCAGGTGGTGGTGGTGGTGGCGGCGGTCAAATTGGCGGCGGCGGAGGTGGAGGTGGTTCTGCAGGAACTACCAGCTGTTCAGGAAACGATAAAGGTGCTGGCGGCGGAGGCGGCGGAGGCACCAACTACTTTGGTGGAGTTACTGCCGGAACAGATAGTTTAGGCGTTCATTCGGGTGACGGAACAGTTGTTATTTCATGGGTAGAACCAACTCCAACTATTGCTTCAATCACTGCACCTGAAGATATGTGTGCATCGGATACAATTACAATTACATCTACTCAGTCTATCAATGCAACAACTTATGACTGGACTGTTACAGGAGATTTGTCAATTGTTTCAGGTCAGGGAACAACAACAATAACGGTTACCGGTACCGCAGGATCAGGAACTGTTTTCGTTCACGGAACAAACGTTTGCGCATCAGGAACAAATTCCGATACCCTTACGGTAACCATTTTTGCCCTTCCTACAGTTGAAGCAAATACTACTGCATCTGCTATTTGTGCAGGAGAATCGGTTACACTTACAGTTTCAGGAACAGACGATTATGTTTGGGATAACCAAGTTAGCAATGGAATCGCTTTCGAACCGGCAAACACAGCAACTTACACGGTTACCGGTACAGATACAAATGGATGTGAGAACACTGACGCAGTTACTGTAACTGTGAATCCGATTCCAGTTGTTTTTCTCTCTTCATCTCCTGCAGGAGTTGTGTGTCAGGGTGAAGCAGCTTTATTAACCGGAAATCCTGTTGGTGGATCATTGAACATTATTTCAGGTACCGGAGGTACATTGACAGGAAATAATTTCAGCTCAGCTACTTTCGGAAACTTTGTTCTCGGATATGAATTTACAGATGGTAACGGATGCATGTCTTCAGACACGCTTCATATTGAAGTAGGATGTCAGGGACTTGATATCAACGCGGCAAACAGCCCGATCTCGATTTATCCGAATCCTGCACAGGGAAGTTTCCAATTAATTGGCAATTCTGCGTTAAACGGGAAAATTGAATTGTACGACGATGCCGGAAAACGTGTGTTGACGGCTGAATTGAGCAATGTAACCAAGAAACAAATTGATGTTAACGGTTTAGCTCCGGGTGTTTACAACGTTCGAATCCTAAACGGTCAGGAACAATTTACAGGTAAAATTACTGTTGTTAAATAAGAGTATTTCTTCAAAAAATAATGGGCGGGTATTTTCGAATATCCGCCTTTTTTTGGCTCGTATTGCTTCCCCGCACAAACCACGCATACGAAGAAGTTTAAATGCGTCAAACTACGAAAAGCAATTACAGGTTTAACACGCAAAACAGAGGCGGAAACAAGTGATGACGAAAAGGAATCTAAAACTTTCGCTGAAACAAGCTACCGCAGTTCAGAAGTTCAGTAGAATCTACTTTCAGGATTCAACCGAATACAAATCTCAACCTGAAGACAGATCTGAATTCAATCGATGGAAAAGAGCTGACTGGATTCATGAAGACAAAAGCGAAGATAGAATCAACTAAAAAATGCCATCCGATGCAGATGGCGTTTTTCTGTTCTAACAAATAACGAACCCGGAAAGAGGAACAGAATAACCCGAAGCCAAACAAAAGCTTAAGCACATCACTATTGCCCGATTTTCTTATCAAAAGAGATTAGTCAATTGATATAAAAAAGCAAGGGGCGAATGAATCATTCGCCCCTTGCTTTTTTTATAAGTTTTTATCAGATCAGTTCTTAACAACACGAACTAACGAGTTACGGCCGTTCGTATCTGAAAGTCTGATCAGGTAGACACCACTTGCAAGTGTATTTGTTTGAATATCCAAACTATTCTCACCAGCTGCTAAATCAACTTTTGCACCAAACAACACATTTCCGCTTAAGTCGATCAACATGTACTCTGCTGAAATTGCAACAGCTGAAACAATATTCAATTTTGCATCACCTGAAGTTGGATTCGGATAAAGTTCAATTTGACTAAACAGGGATTGTTCTTCAACTCCTAAACATTCATCCAAAATAACGTTAATCGTATCGGTAACGTCACAGTTGTGCTCATCTACTGCTTCAACGATATATTCTCCTGATTGCATAGCTGCAAACACGTTATAATCATTGTTTTCCCCATTCCATGTATATGATTCAAATCCATTTCCTGCAAATAGCATAATAGGAACATTGTACTCACAAGCAGTTGTATCAGATCCTAACTCAATGGTTGAAACAGAAACTACAGCTTCCGAATAACATCCAAGTTCTCCGTTTTCAATCAATTCTGAAGTAGAACCTGCATTTGCGTAACCCATTGTTTCAGAATTACCTCCAAATACAGTTGACGAGCCTTCATAATGGAAATACCAGCGATTGTTCCATGGAGAAATGGTAAATGTTGCCATGTCACTTAAGTCACTTGGAAAAGCACTGACATCTTCAATCACATTCGTTGTTAAATTATGACGAACAATCTGATAGTTCGAGTAGGTTGTATATAAAGCTGAGAAATCAAGACCGTCATATTCCAAAACTCCCCAATCTGCCCAGTTCTCAGAACCATAATTCTGCAAACCAGTCACAGCACCTAAATCAAGAACGGAGTAATCATCTAAATCAATCACATAAGCATGATTGTCTGCAGCACTAATGATCCCAACAAAGCCATTTCCAGCTAAAACAACTGAACCATAATCTGATGGAATTTCCATCGATAACGGAGAAAGATCTGTGAACTCTAAATTTTCATCCATTCCGCGAATTGCAGTAATTGAAATTGCGCCGTTATTTCCATTCGGGCTGTCATCTGCATCAATGTTCCACAACGAGTATAAATCGCCCGTTCCTAAATCACTGAAAATTCCATCGCGGACAGGCAAGCTTACCATGTTTGATAAATCTGCCGCATCGGCACGTACTGTATTATTATCCCCCACAACGTAAACATAATCAGGTGTTATTGCGATTCCACCTCTATCGTCGCCGCTCAAAATATCATGATCTACCACCATGGAATCCATCATTCCGATACTATCCACAAAAAAAGTACTGGTACTATATAATCCTGCCACGTAGTATGATGTTGTTTGATACAATTCCGGAGTCGTGATCATCCCGGCAGTATCAATTATCTGCGTTAAGTCATTGTCCTCAAACCAAACATATGTTCCACCTGAATTAACGGAAAGCTCCGCTGTTCCGCCCGGACAAGCATACGTGTCCTCAACCGAAGGTGCACGTTTGATTCGCACAGATTCCGTAGAAGAGGTTACACAACCAATTGCATCAGTAGCAGTGTAGGTAATTGTTGAAATAGCTCCCGGCGACAATGCCGAAGGATCAAACATATTTCCTGATACGCCAGTTCCGGACCAGGTCCCACCTGCAGGTGTACCAACCAAAGTCATCGGGTCATCGTATGAACAGAAAAGATCTTCGGATAAGGTAATAGATGCGAATGCTTGCGGTGTTCCGAATACACAGTAATTATAAACTAACTTACACTTTAAATAAAGTTCGGAACAGTTTCCCGGATCAACATCACCAGAAGGACTGATAACAAAATCAACCTGACTGTCTGCCATCCATGTATCAATCATTGTTGCGTCAAATGTGATCACTACAGAGTCTTCTCCGTCGCAGTCATTTCCTGAGTTGTACGGGCCGGCAACACCAATGTAATTAGCATCTTCGTCCTGTACATCGTTATACTCACCCTGGTCGCCATAATCACCTGAATAATATACAACTAGCTGCGCGTCACCCCATCCGCCGGCGGGTAAGCCTGTAAATGAAAAAGTGAACGTTTGACCGTAACCAGTAATGTCTTGTTGAGCGGTGATCGCACTTTCGTATGTTTGTCCGAATGCGTTACTGCAAAAACCGCCAAACAACATGAATAAGAGTAGAAATTTAAATCTCATATTTTTCCTAATTTATATTTTAAACGAAAATAAGAATTCGACTTCTACGTTTTTTGAAAATGGTATGAATGACTGGTTTAATGTGACGAACAGCATATAACACATGCATGTACTTCGAATCTTTCATTCGTATTTAACCAATGAATCGCCAGTCCAAAAAAAACCGTAAAACTATCAGTCTTACGGTTTTTGTCTTTTTTTTGAATCTCTTTAATCATTCAATTTCAATACGGCCATAAACGCTTCCTGCGGAACTTCTACTCTACCAACCTGGCGCATACGTTTCTTTCCTTCTTTCTGTTTTTCCAGCAATTTACGTTTACGGGAAATATCACCACCGTAACATTTTGCAGTAACGTCTTTTCTTAACGCTTTGATCGTTTCACGGGCAATTACCTTTGCTCCGATAGCCGCCTGAATTGGAATTTCGAATTGCTGGCGCGGAATTAATTCTTTCAGCTTCACACAAATTCGTTTCCCCAAATCGTAAGCATTACTTCTATGCACCAATGCTGAAAGTGCATCCAGCTGTTCACCATTCAACAACATGTCCATGCGGATCAGATCGGAAGTTTTGTACCCAATTGGATGATAATCGAATGAGGCGTATCCGCGGGAAACAGATTTTAAACGGTCGTAAAAATCGAAAACAATCTCAGCCAGTGGCATTTCGAAGGTTATTTCTACGCGATCCTGCGTTAAATAAACCTGGTTTTTTAACTCACCGCGCTTCTCAATACAAAGTGACATGATTTGACCCGTGTATTCAGATTTTGTAATAACCTGAGCCTTGATATAAGGTTCTTCAATATGATCAATTGTTGATGGATCCGGTAACTCCGATGGATTGTTTACCAACATTTGCACATCGGGATTACGCGTTGAATAACAGTAGTAAGATACATTGGGTACAGTTGTAATAACTGTCATGTTAAACTCACGTTCCAAACGTTCCTGGATAATTTCCATGTGCAGCATTCCTAAAAATCCACAACGGAAACCAAATCCTAAAGCTGCTGACGATTCCGGTTCAAAAACCAAAGAAGAGTCGTTTAACTGCAATTTCTCCATAGAGTAGCGCAGCTCTTCGTATTCGTCTGTTTCTACCGGATAAATTCCGGCAAACACCATTGGCTTAACGTCTTCAAAACCTTTAATTGGAACTTCACACGGATTTGCAGTCAATGTAATTGTATCTCCAACTTTTACTTCTTTCGCTGTTTTAATTCCGGAAATGATGTAACCAACATCTCCTGCACGAACTTCTTTCTTTGGACTTAAATCCATTTTCAAAATTCCTACCTCATCTGCGTTGTAATCTTTTCCTGTATTCAGGAATCGAACTCTGTCGCCCTTTTTGATTACTCCGCTTTTTACGCGGTAATAAGCAATAATTCCTCTAAACGGATTAAATACCGAATCAAAAATCATGGCTTGTAATTGCCCGTCTTCATCACCCTTTGGAGCCGGAATACGTTCTATAATAGCTCTCAGAATATCGTCCACTCCTAATCCGGTTTTTCCGGAAGCTTGAATAACATCAGCAGGATCACAACCAATCAATTCAACAATCTGGTCAGTCACTTCCTCAGGCATTGCACCGGGAAGGTCCATTTTATTTAAGATAGGAATAATCTCAAGGTCGTGTTCTAACGCAAGGTATAAGTTCGAAATAGTCTGCGCTTCAATTCCCTGAGATGCATCTACAATTAATAATGCTCCTTCACATGCCGCAATCGAACGGGAAACTTCATAGGAAAAATCTACGTGTCCCGGTGTGTCAATCAGGTTCAGGACATAATCCTGGCCTTCAAACTTATAATTCATTTGGATTGCGTGCGACTTGATGGTAATTCCGCGTTCGCGTTCCAAATCCATATCATCTAATGCCTGTGCCTGCATTTCACGGTCGGAAATTGTACCGGTAGTTTGTAACAAGCGGTCGGCCAAAGTACTTTTTCCATGGTCAATATGAGCGATAATACAGAAATTGCGGATGTTCTTCATGGTGCAAAGATAGCTATTTTAGACTTTCTGATATTAAGACATCGGGAATTAAGACTATTGATGATCCTTTTCATACCCGGCAATTAAAAAGTATCATTCAGAAGTTAGAATCAATAACGTTTGTAAGCGTTAAAAACTCAAATGCGGCTTCTGCTTAATCTCGTAAAATCTTCTTTTGCTTTCAGGGTAGAAAATGCTTTTTCGAATTGGCAACAATGAAAAACGGGGTGCAAAATGCACCCCGCTCCACTATAAATTATCGACTATTCTTCAACTATTTTGTAATTGATCTGCTCACGATTTTGTCTCCTGAAATCACTTTCAGCAGGTACATTCCGCTGGCAAAATTACTTACATCAATGGTTGTTTCGGTTGTATTCATTGTATCAACAAATACCGTTCTTCCCAGTGCATCCATTATCACCAATTGTGTTGGTTGATTATTACCGGAAAGCACCACTGTCAACGCGTTGTTAAACGGATTCGGGTAAACATTCACCAATTCAAATGAACTCATTGAGTTTTCCTCTATTCCAACATTGTCAATAGTTGTACAAGCTGATACTACTGAACAAGGTCCGTTAGTTACAACCACTGCGTATGAACCATTTTGTGTTGCAGTAAATGTTGCTGCCGTTTCACCAACGATCGGATCTTCGGTGGCACAATCAATCCATTGGTAAGTTCCCGAAGTTGAAGTAACAACAAGTGTTACATCATTCGTTTGATTTACCGTAACAACCGGCATGGTTGTAATTGTCAGGTTTAATATTGCAGTACTATCACATCCTGAAGTATTTGTCAAGTCCTGAGTGTACGTACCTGAAACAGTATATGTTGTTCCGTCTGTCCATTCATAAGAATCACATTCTGTAACTGTTGTTGTGGAGCTCGTTGAGTTATTGATTGTCAATACTAACGTAGCTATTGAATCACACCCAACGCTGTTCGTCAAGTCCTGAGTGTACGTACCTGAAACAGT
>CAMLIF010000079.1 GCA_946479985.1 uncultured Flavobacteriales bacterium | reverse complement strand
AGTTAGTTGTATTTTCATTTCTGACCGGAAACAATGATATGCATTTGAAAAATATTTTAATGATTAAAGCTGTTTCCGGATGGATATTGGCGCCGGCTTATGACCTATTGAATGTAGCTATTGTTTTGCCAGAAGACAAAGAAGAACTTGTCCTTACTTTGGAAGGAAAAAAGAAAAAATTAGATTGCCGGAATTTCGAAAACTTTGGAATGGGAATGGGGCTAACCATTAAGCAGGTTGAGGGTGTATTCCAGCGAATGCATAAAAACACACCAATGGCCTTCGAATGGATCAATAAATCGTTTCTCTCCGCAGAATTGAAGAAAATGTACTGCGAACTTTTTGAAACCAGATTACAACGACTTTCTTAGAAAATGGGATTTACTGACAATTACACAAGGTATAAAACGCCATTCCTTTTCTGGCTTTCAAGCACTTTCCTTCGCGCGTAACCTCCATGTCATCCATCACTTTTTTATTGTTTACATCGATCAGGTGAATTTCATCATTGTAAATTTCCCAGTTCCCTGTAATATCTATTGGCTTAGATGCTTTTGTGTTGTCAACATAATGAAAAGTGTAATCGGCATTGAGCACGATTTTGGGGGCAGTTATTCCATCACCACCGAAGGTTCCGAAAATAATTTTAGTTGGTTCTGATTCGGCATTTATAAAAATAAATGACATTAGAGCCGAAGCCACGATAAACAGCAATGATTTCATAACGTTTGGTTTTTTTGGTGCTCACAAATTACTGATTTTTTTAATACAATTCAGTCTCCCCCTTTGGAGGGGGAGAGTTGGAATTCTCTTTCCAATCAAGACTACCTAAACTCCCCGAAATAGTACAGAAGTCCGAGTACCAGCAGCGGGAATTCCCAAAACAATTCCAGGATTAAATGGTTGTTTCTTTTGATCGGAACCAGGAAACCGATACAAGCAGTAAGCCAATAGAAGAAAAGCAGGAAGTGGAATTCATTGTAAAGAGCGTAAATGGTACATGCAATGCTGATAAGGATTACTGCAATTGTTCTTGCGAGCGGAACACCGAAAAGTTGTGGAATGGTTTTCATTTTCGCGTTGTCGTTTTGATGGTCACGGATGTCGAAAGGAATAATTTGCGCAAAAACGGTCAGTGAAACAATGGTTATTACCCGCCAATTAACGGGTGTGTTATTGAAATAGAACGGAAGACAGCATACCAGAGTCCAGCAGGCAGTAATCCAGAAGATTTTAGTTCCGGGAATCGACCTTAAACCATAAGGCAAATAGGGCAGCGGCATGGCGTAGAGCAGGATGATTAAACCAACAATACCAACAGGAAGCAGTGTCTGCAGATTGATCGGGAATTGAAGAAATGCGATGATTCCCCCGATAATTGCCAATCCAAAAAGGATATTCATTGGGACCTGGTGCCGGATCAGCCAGGCAATGCGGTCACTCAAATGCTGGAATTTTGAAAGCTGCGGCAATTTGATCATCCGGTGTAAATGATAACTGGCGAAGGTTCCACAGAACGAAAAAACACCTATCCAAATCAAATGCGGCAATTCGTAATGATGCGCAATACCCAGACACAGAGTGGCAAAACACAACGCTACCCAGCAATTCGAAAAAATGAAGGCCCGGAGAATTGCTTTCATGTGAATGGTTTTATAATTGGTCTAAAACGGCTTGAACTGGAATGTTCTCAATGCAGTTACATGGTTTATCAGCCGCACAGGTTTTACACTCCGGATTAAATACCAGCGTGGTTGATTGTTCGCCAAGCGGTTTCCAGCGCCCCGGATGAATAGGGGTTTTCGGAGAAAATAATCCGATTGCGCGTATTCCGGCGTATCCGGCAATGTGCAGCGGGCCTGTACTGCAGGCAACCAGCGCTTTCGATTCTTTGATTAAAAACATCAGTTGATCGATACTTAACAATCCGGTTGTATCAATAATGTTTTCATCTGCCGGAATCTTATCCCGAAAAAGTAATCCTTCTTTCTCAGTTCCGGTAAAACAAACTACGTAATTATTTACGATCAACTCTTTTGCTAACTGAATGTATTTTTCTATGGGCCATTCTCTAGCGCTTCCCTGAGATTTCGGGTGCAGGATTACAATACCGTTTTTCTTGTTTTGTGGAATAATTGCCGGTAAAACCTGTGGTTTGATCTTCAGATCTTTTGTTTTTGCGTTCAATTCTTCCAATGACGGAATTTCTGTCAGACCAAACGGACGTAATAACTCAAAATTCAACTGAGCTTCGTGTAAGGGCGATTTCTTTCGTGTGAAATTGGGCCTGATGTTGCAGTTTAACCAATGATAAACCCGGTGTGAAGTTCCAACCCGGAAAGGAACAGAAGCCTGTTTAAACAGCTTTGCAAGTTCTTTTCGCGGGAAAACGTGCACAACTGCATCGTAATTTTTCTGTGTAATAAAAGCGATTTGTTCTTGCAGGCTTAGCTTTTCGAGTTCATCGAGGATCAAAACTTCATCTACTTTCTGATGACAGCGAACAATTGGGGCAGTGTATGCTTTACAGAGAAAAGTGATGTGACAACCGGGAAATAGTTCTTTAAACCAGGAAATAATAGGCAAGGTGAGAAGCACATCTCCAATGCTGTCAGTTCTGCTGATAACAATGCGTTTTCCGTTCCAATCTTTATTTTCCTTCACGATTTAATCTCCTCAATTCTTTGTATTTCACCACATTCGACTGGGCGCTGATCTGTGCGATCCTGAATCCAGCACAGCCGTCCAAAAATCCTTTTTTAATAATGTACATAGCAAAAAAACGCCCGATAGCACTAATATAGGGTTTTAAGGGGCCAACTGTTTTTCCGGCGGCGTGAAATTTTTGAGCAGTGAGGTAAGAGTACTTATCGGCCCGGGCTCTGTGATCTTTGTATGAGTAATAGGAATAATGTTCCAGAACTCCTTTGAAAACCTGCTCCCCGGAAGCCGGGTGAATCAAAACTTCATGTACATATTCCCCCGACCAGTAACTTCCTTCTTTCGGGAAAATCCGCGGTTTGATATCCGGGAACCAACCCGAATGATGAATCCATTTTCCCAAATAATTGGTAAGACGGTTTACAGAATATGTTCCTGAAAATCCCTTTTCTTTTTCTGCGAGTATCTCTGAATATAATTCTTCGCTGAGTGCTTCGTCGGCATCTAAAGAAAGAATGTAATCGGATGTTGCAAGACTGTTCAAATAGTTTTTGGAAGCCGAGTATCCTGCCCATTCGCGCTGAACAAAACGAACACCGAATTCTTCGCAAATAGCTTGTGTTCTGTCGGAAGAAAAAGCATCCAGAACAATAATTTCATTGGCTAAACCTTGAACAGATTTTAAACAACGAGCAATGTTTCGTTCTTCGTTCAGTGTTATGATTACAACCGAAAGGCGCATGGCGTTTATTTTGTACGAATTCGCTGTCCGACCTGGATTTTGGAAGGATTTACACCCGGATTCAGTTGTTTCAGACGTGTAACGGTAGTTCCGTGCTTTGAAGCAATTTTACCATAGCTGTCGCCGCTTCTTACGGTATAGTATTTTTTTACTACTGCCGGTGGAGCAGGTTTGGGCTCAGGAGTTACAACTTTTACAATATCTGTACCGGGTTGAGGCTCTATATATTCCGGATTGGGAATTTCAGTTGTTATAGAAGTTTGAATCTTCAATACATCATCTACAGCAATTTCCGTCGATTTTAATTCATTCCAATCCATTAAGTTCTGAACGGAAACATCGTAATCTGCAGCAATTTTTCCTAAACTTTCGTTCGGTTGAACTTTGTGATAGGTGTATTTTATGGAAGTAACAATCTTCGTTTTCGGAATCTCCACCGGTGGTTTAGGTTCGGAAACAACTATTTGATCGTTTGTAGTTGGATTTGTTTCAACGGGTGGAGCCGTAGTTCCTCCGCCGTAATTTTTTCGTTCCAGGGCATACATTTGATCTTCCAGGCTTACAAGCAACCCAATCTTCTCAAGCGGACCGGTAATGCATTGCTGCGGGTTGGTATTCGGAATGTACGTTGTTTTGTAAACAGGGTTCATTGCCTGAATTTCTTCCAGGTCCCATGAAACAATAGAGGAAATGCTTTGCATGTGCATGCTTCGGTTTAAACACATAGTGTCTAACTGAACGTAATGCACTTTAGCAGCAGCGGGAACGATGTTATGTTCCGTTTGGTAAGTAAATAAATAAGAAGCGGCTATGAAGTTCGGAACGTAGTTTTGGGTTTCACGCGGTAAATATGGACGAATTTCCCAATAAGTTCTTTTTCCTCCGGAACGTTTTATCGCTTTGTTGACATTGCCCGGACCAGCATTGTATGCCGCAAGCGCCAGATTCCAATCACCGTAAATGTTGTATAATTTTTTCAATAGACGGCATGCTGCATCGGTTGATTTCACAGGATCCATTCTTTCGTCAACGTAACTGTCGTTGGCTAAGCCATAATGTTTTCCCGTTGCGTACATAAATTGCCACAAACCAACGGCACCGGCATGCGATTTGATTTTTGGCTGCAAAGCAGATTCAATTACCGACAAATATTTAAGCTCCTGTGGAATACCATATTCAGTCAGTTTCTCTTCATATAATTCAAAGTACAACTTGGAGCGGCCAAGAATAATCTTTGCAAAATTTCTTCGGGAAGATGCCCAGGTATGGATAGAACTCAGTGTTGTTGCGTTGCAATCGAACCCGAAAGAGGAGGTTTCATTCATGGCTGCCAAACGCTGGCAATAAATATCGTCTGAAAAAATCGGAGTGGTATTGCTCTCGTAACCCAAAGCCTGCCGGATAGAATCGGTACTCCCGTCTTTGGCAAATTCGGACAGGTACATGGAAATACTTTGTTCCATGACACGCATGAATACTTCATCGCTCATTGTGTCCTTTACACCTGTATTTTGTGCTTGAAGTTCGGAAGGTTTTAGCAAACCGAAACTAACGAGTAGGAGAGCAATGAGTAGTCGCGTCATAGGCTAAATTTTTCAGCTATCTGAAGGCATCAAATAGTGAGCAAATGAAAATAAGGTTTCTTCTCTGCAATCGTCGGTCATAATCTGAACCCCGAATGGAAGTCCGTTCGAATGTTTTCCGATTGGAAGAGAAATAGCAGGATTTCCGGCCAAGTTAGCATGAACCGTAAAAATATCCTGTAAATACATTTGAATTCCATCAGTAATTGATCCGCTTTCGAATGCAACTGATGGAGTAGTTGGAAGGATCAATGCATCGTATGAAGCAAAGATCTCCTTTGTTTTATTTTTGATCACACGACGAACTTTCATTCCTTTCGTGTAGTAAGCATCATAATATCCGTGAGACAGAACAAATGTTCCGGCCATAATGCGGCGTTTTGCTTCTGCTCCGAATCCTTCTGTTCTTGATTTGATGTAAGTTTCCTCCACACCAACGGCTTCAGTAGAACGATGTCCGTAATGAACACCGTCAAAACGGGCTAAATTGGAAGAAGCTTCTGCAGTTGTAAGCACGTAATAAGTTGGAACCAAATGTTTCAGGTAAGGGAAACTTACAGCTTCAACAGTATGTCCGTCGGATTTTAATTGTTCAATAACCTCAAGCATTTTAGCGCGAACTTCCGGATCAACTCCTTCGTGTTCAACAGCTTCTTTCAGGTATGCAACTTTTTTGGAAACCGGTTTTTGAATGTTCATTGTTACCGGTGCTGACAAGCTGGTTGAATCCATTTTGTCTTTTCCGGCCATGATTTCATACAACAATACCGAATCTTCCACAGTATTTGTGAATGGTCCGATCTGATCGAAAGAAGAAGCATAGGCAATTAAACCATAGCGGCTGATACGACCATAAGTTGGTTTAAAACCAACAGTTCCTGTAAACGAAGCGGGCTGGCGAATTGAACCGCCGGTGTCTGAACCTAAAGACGCTGTACACATTCCTGCAGAAACTACTACGGCAGAACCACCGGAAGAACCTCCGGGAACACGTTTTTCGTCTAAATTGTTGAGTACTTTACCGTATGCAGATGTTTCATTCGAACTTCCAAAAGCAAATTCATCACAATTAGTTCGCCCTATAATTACAGCATCTTCGGCAAGCAACCGCTCTACAACTGTTGAAGTAAAGAGCGATTCGAAACCTTCCAGGATTTTAGATGATGCAGATACTTTGTGTCCGGCATAGCAAATGTTGTCTTTGATGGCAATAACCATTCCCGCCAATTTACCCGCTTTTCCATCGGCAAGTTTTTGATCAACCACCTGAGCCTGCTGCAACGCAGTTTCATTAAACACCTCTAAAAAGGCGTTCAAATGACTATTTGCGTCAATAACTTTTAAGTAATCGTTCACGACATCGGCCACAGTTTTACCTGCGGCGAGTGCTTTTTTCACTTCCGAAAAGGATCTGTACATCTGATTAGAAGGCTATTTTTTTTCTTCTACGGCGCTTGTATCTTCGCCTTTACTAGCATCTTTGAATTCTCTCATTCCTTTTCCTAGTCCTTTCATTAGTTCTGGAATTTTCTTTCCACCGAACAACAACAAGACCACAGCAAGGATCAAAATAATTTCCATTGGACCTAACTTCATAATCGTCGAATTTTGAGACAAAAGTACGGAAATATCTGAATATTCCAGAATTTCTTATTGCAAATGGATTAAAAAAGTGAGTTTTAACAATTCCACCAAAACGATTGCTAATACTCGTTTCTTCAAAATATTGGGAACAAAAAAAAGGAGCCCGATTGAGCTCCTTCCTATTGTTATGATTCTGTTGTATTATTTGAACATGATATTGAATTCCACACGTCTGTTCAGGGCTTGCCCTTCCGGCGTATCATTCGATGCTTTCGGGTTTTGTTCTCCGTATCCTTTTACCATAATCCGGTCAGCAGCAACCCCATTCATGATCAGGTAATTGGCAACTGTTTGAGCACGACCAATTGAACGGGCCATGTTTTCGTCTGATCCCCCAATGTTATCAGTATAACCGGCAAGTTCCAGGCGGTAATCATCGTGATCTTTCATTAGAGCAACTACTTCATTCAGTGTTGGCAATGCCGACGGAAGCAAGTTTTTCTCATCCATGTAATCGAATTGCACGCTCTGAAGTGCTCTGTTCATCAGTTCTTTGGTTCCTTTGTCCAGTTCAGGGCAGCCTTTGTTTGCTAAAGTACCGGCTGTTTCGGGGCAATTATCCAAATTGTCGGATACACCATCTGCATCGCTATCCAAACAACCGTTTCCTGAGAATGTTCCCGCAATATCCGGACATGCATCGAATGCATCTAAAATTCCATCGTTATCAGAATCTTTGATGGTAACACCTTTCGAATCAACTTTTACCCCTTCCGCGGTTGCAGGTTCTGCATCAATTCCGTTTGGAATCCCGTCTTTATCGTCATCTTTCAATTGTTCTTCCAATGAAGCAACGCGTGCTTTTAACTCATCCAGTCCTTCCGAATATTTGGTTGGTGTCCAATCCGCATGTGATTTATTCTTCCCGAAATAGCGGGTAATTCCAACACTTGCATTCAACATGTAGCCGCCAATTGCACCGTGAGTGTTTCTTGCCTGCATATCAAAACGATTATTTTGGCGGGCATTGAAAATAAAAGAAAGGTCAGTGTTCAAAGACCATTTTTCATTTAATTTGAACTGGGGAGTCATACCAAAAGTAAAACTCAACATGCCGTCAGCGCGGTCCGAAAGAGATTCGGTATTTGCATAATTTGGATTGTTATCCGACCACATGGAAGAAAATCCGAACCCACCATGTACCAGTATCCCGATTCGTGGCATTACCTGCGGTAAATGCATGATATCGCCGGCGTTTACAACTCCCTGAATAGTTGTACGAACCATATAGGTGTTATATGGTCTATTAATAAAGTCAAGGAAATCGTAATTCGCATCTACCATGATTCCTACTCTGTTGGTTAGCATATATCTCCCGTTGAGGCTGAAATGCTGGAATTGATAAATACGTGTTGTTCCTTTCGTAGGAGCCATTCCGTCATGTATTCCTATCGATGCGCCAAGTGACCAGTGATTCATGCTGTCAAGGTTCGTTTGTGCGGATAAGGCACCGGGAATTAGGGTTAAAAAAAGTAAAAAGTGTGTTCTCATAACTTCAGGGTTCAATGAATAATGGGCGCAAATGTACAGAAATCATGCCGTGAGTCAAGTCTGCAGTATTGCATGCGTGTTTCGCTAAACTGATTTAGTTCTTTATAATAGTCGGATACCGAATGATTTAAGGTAGTGATAAAATTATTGCATTTGTGGTTTTTGTCGATTTTTTTGTTAAAGGTCTATACAAAAAAGATTGTCTGTAGTCGACTCATGTAGAATCAAACAAGGGAAAAGGAACTTCGCTGGGTGAAATCTTCCCTATTGAAGAAGCTCAAAAACTAATTACCCAATAATTAGATTAATAAACACATTACCAGTTTTAAACATAAAAAAACAGGAACACCAAAAGGGTTCCTGTTCGGTTCTGTTTTTGAATATCTTAATTAAATACAACGTTGAATTCAACGCGTCTGTTTATTGCCTGACCCGCCGGTGTATCATTTGATGTTTTAGGTTGAGTTTCACCATAACCTTTTGCAGTGATTCTTTCTGCCTGAACACCTTTTGAAATAAGGTAAGTTACAACTGTCTGAGCCCTTGATTCGGAAAGCAATAAGTTCTGAGCCTCATCACCAACATTATCTGTGTGACCAGATATATCCAGGCGGTAATCCGGATTTTGTTTCATCACGCGAACCACCTCATCCAGAACCGGTAGAGACGTTTTCAACAAGGTGCTTTTTGAAGTTTCGAACTGAACACCTTTCAATGCTTTGGTCATAACCTCCTGAACCTCTTTTGTAACAACCGGACAACCTCTGTTGGAAGCTAATCCCGGAGTTTGAGGGCAAATATCATCGACATCAGCAACTCCATCCTTATCGCTGTCAGGACAACCATTGGTAGCGTATGCACCGGCAACTTCCGGGCAGGCATCATAAGCATCTGCAATTCCATCAGCATCTTTATCTTTAATTGCTATGCCTTTCGAGTTTACAAAGCTTCCTTCAGGTGTATTTGCTTCCTGGTCCAATACATTCGAAACTCCGTCCTTATCATCGTCACGGGCTTGTTCTTTTAAAGCAGCAAGTTCTGCCTTCATTTCATTTAATTCTTTCGAATCTGTATTAGGCGCTCCATAAATAGTTGGTGTCCAATCGGCGTGTGATTTGTTTTTACCGAAATAGCGTGTAATTCCAACACTTGCGTTCAACATGTAACCGTCAATTGCTCCATTCGCGCTTCTTGCCTGCATATCGAAACGATTTGTTTGGCGTGCGTTGAAAGTAAATGAAAGATCAGTGTTTAAAGACCATTTTTCATTTAATTTGAACTGGGGAGTCATACCAAAAGTAAAGCTCAACATTCCGTCAGCGCGGTCTGATAACGATTCGGAATTGGCGTAATTAGGGTTGTTATCCGACCACATGGACGAAAATCCGAATCCACCGTGAGCAAGCAAGCCAAATCTGGAAGTTATCTGCGGTAAATGAAGGATATCACCTGCATTTACAACACCTTGAATAGTAGTTCGAACCATATAAGTATTGTATGGTTTATCAATAAAATCGAGGAAGTCGTAATTTGCAGTAAGCATTAAACCAACTCTGTTTGTGGCCATATATCTTCCATTCAGGGCAAAATGCTGGAATTGATAGATACGTGTTAATCCTTTTGAAGGGGCCATTCCGTCATGAATTCCGATCGATGCACTGGCTGACCAGCGATTCATATTGTTGAGATCGGTTTGTGCCAATAAAACACCAGGAATTAGGGTTAAAAAAAGTAAAAAATGTGTTCTCATAAAACTTCAGATTTCAATGAATAATGGGTGCAAATGTACCGAAATCATGCCGTGAGCACACTCAGGTATTTTTTAGGCACATTTCGCTAAACGGGTTTAGCCACTTGCAACTGTCGGGTTTATAGCCGATTAAGGTAATGATAAAAATTCTATATTTTTGTTTTTTAACAAAAGGATTGTTAAAACCCGGTACAAAAGCGATACATTTGTCCTTGCAAACTTGAATTTACTACCACTATTGATATCCTAAGGGTAAAGGAATGCATATTCCCATAGGGTTCTTTCTTATATTCGTTATTCTCACTATTATAAATAACACAAGTTTGATTGAAAACAAAACATATCATTTTTTTAAAGTAAAGGTAAATAGGTGTTTATCTATTCACTCAGTATTGGTGGAAGTTTGTTCTTGTATTTGCCGGAGCTTCAATCTAGAGCCCCGTTTAAATGCAGTTTTTCAAAGATCACCTTTTTAATAATATAAATAGGTCTATGTAATTAATGTGAAGTATATGACATATCCAAGAATAAGTAATAAAAAAGTGTTGGTAACTGGTGGGGCGGGTTTCATCGGGTCTAATCTATGTGAGGATTTATTAGAACACAATAATGAAGTAGTTTGTCTTGATAATTTTTCTACTGGTTATAAGCACAATATTTTACCGTTTCTTTCGAATCCTAAATTTCACTTGATTGATGGTGATATTTGTAATTTGATCGACTGTAAACGCGCGGTTAAAGGAGTTGATATTGTGTTGCATCAGGCAGCATTAGGATCTGTTCCACGGTCTTTACAAGACCCTATAGCTACCAATGCAAGCAACATAAATGGTTTTTTGAATATGTTGGTAGCTGCACGTGATGCCAAGGTTAAAAGATTCGTTTACGCAGCGAGTTCTTCTACTTATGGTGATTCGGAATCATTACCAAAAATTGAAGAGGTTATTGGCATGCCTTTGTCTCCGTATGCAGTTACAAAATATGTAAACGAACTCTACGCACATGTCTTCGCTTTGAATTATGGAATGCAGCTAATAGGTTTAAGATATTTTAATGTTTATGGTAGAAGGCAATCACCTGACGGTGCGTATGCTGCAGTTATTCCGAAGTTTGTAGATCAGTTTAGGAGATATGAGTCTCCGTTAATCAATGGTGACGGAACATATTCCCGTGATTTCACATACATAGATAATGTGATTCAGATGAATCACCTGGCCGCTACAACTGAAAATCAAAACGCGATTGGTCAGGTGTTTAATACAGCTGTTGGTGATCGAACAACATTGATCGAATTAACACAATTACTAAAAAAGTATCTTAGTCATTATGACACTGGGATTGCTGATATTGAAATTCAACATGGTCCGAATCGAGATGGGGACATTCCGCATTCATTGGCAAGTATTGAAAAAGCAATTACATTGTTAGGTTACGAGCCCGGATACAAACTCGACGCAGGGCTAAAAGAAGCGGTGAAGTGGTATATGAAAAGCGAAAATTAACATGAAGTTATCAAAATCCAGATTGGAAGGGCAGGTGAGGCTAAGCGGTGCCAAGAACAGTGCATTGAAACTGTTGACTGCATCTGTTCTTACAGATGAAACTGTTGAAATATTCAATTCACCGAATGGTTTGCTGGATATGCAGGTGCATATCCAGATGTTGAATAAAATGGGTAAAACCTGTACCGAAGGTGATGCTTATTTGAAGATAGTTGAGAATGAACTGATCCCTGAATTGCTTTGGGATGAGCGCTCAATCCGCAATTCACTGCTGATTCTTGGATGTTTGACTACCCGATTTGGGGAAGGGAAAGTGCCACTACCCGGAGGCTGTCCTTTAGGAGACCGTAAGTACGACATACATGTGATGATCCTTGAAAAAATGGGGGCTATTGTGTGGGAGGAAGACGGATATCTATGTACAAAAGCAGAAGCCAGGCTTAAAGGTTGTGAAATTCATTTGCCAATGCGATCTACGGGTGCAACTGAGAATGGAATACTTGCAGCAACTCTCGCTAAGGGTAAAACCACAATCTGGAACCCTCATATCCGTCCGGAAATCATTGATCTAATCACAATGTTAAATAAGATGGGGGCTCGTATCAAGGTTTTCGGACAAAAATGCATAACCATTGAAGGCGTTGATAAGCTTTCCGGAGTAAGGCATACCGTGATCCCTGATAATATGGAAGCTCTTACCTGGGCGATTGGCTCTGTAGTTACAAATGGAGATGTTGAGATTATTGATTTTCCATTTGAGCATCTTGAATTTCCATTGATACAGTTACGTGAGAGCGGAATGAAGTATTTTCAAGGAAAGAATTCATTGATTGTGAGAGGAGGTGAACCTTATCCGATAGATATCAGTACCGGACCATATCCGGGAATAAATTCAGATATGCAGCCATTATTCGCTGTTTTTGGGGCTATGTCCAAGGGAGAATCCCGGATCATAGATTTGCGTTTCCCAGGAAGATATGGATACGCAGAAGAGCTTGAGAAAATGGGGATGAATTTCACTGTTGATCAGGGTATGCTGAAAATATCAGGTGGAAAACCTTTATACGGCGCGAAAGTAAAAGCCCTTGATCTTCGTGCCGGAATAGCATTGTTATTAGCCGGGTTGACTGCAGAAGGAGAAACTGAAATAGAGGACGCTTGGCAGATTTCCCGTGGTTATGAACATATCGAAGCCAAGTTGAAGCAATTAAATGTTAACCACAAATAGATGGGACTGCTTAAGGAACTTTATATAGATATTCCGAAAAACCGACCGGGGATCCATGACATTGTTATACATAATCTAATGAATCCTACTTTTCGCGTATTGTTCTATTACCGGCTGGCGAAACACATGAATAAATCCAGACTGAAGCTTTTTAGGATGTATGCATCTCGGTTAAGAGCCAAAATGATTACCAAAAGGAATTGCGATATTTCTATTCATGCAGAAATAGGTAAAAATTTTCGTTTGGCTCACCCAATTGGTGTGGTGATTGGTGCTGGTGCAATAATAAAAGATAATGTGACTATTTTTCAGCAAGTTACATTAGGTAGTCACGGTAAAGAAAGTAAGGAATACCCGGTGATAGAAGATGGTGTAACGATTTATGCAGGAGCTGTGCTTATCGGTCGGATTACGATTGGTAAGAATGCTATTATAGGAGCACAAACACTTGTGAATAAAGATATTCCTGAAGATCATATTGCTTATGGAAATCCCCTGCAAATTAAGCCGAAATCATGAGATCATTTTTAAAGGATACGGCGAGTATTGGCTTTTCTAAAGTGGGAATCATATTACTCAGTCTTGGGACATCCATTCTGACGGCTCGAGTCTTAGGGCCGACAAAGAATGGTGTTATTTCAGCTTTGTTGGTTTATCCAAGTATCTTTTTGTCTTTTGGCTCATTAGGTATAAGACAATCAACCACTTATTTGTTAGGACAGAATAAATACAGTGAAGAAGAAATTAAAACTGCGATTACCCAAATATGGGCTTTTACATCGATAATTAGTATTATTAGCTGTTTCTTGCTAATGAGGTATTTGAGTGAAACGGGTGACCAGATTTTTCTTGTTATTCTTGCATTGATTCCTATCCCTTTTACGTTGTTTATCACTTATAATTCCGGAATTTTTCTGGGTAAGAATAACATCAGAAAATTTAATCAAATTAATTGGATTCCTCCCTTTGTAGTGTTAGTATGCACGGCCTTTTTTCTGTTGCTTTTAAAGTGGGATATCAAAGGGTATATGCTGGCCCTTATTGGTGGACCTGTTGTCATGTTTTTCATTTTACTATTCAAGAATAAATTTATACAATCATTTAGCTTCAAAGTGAATTGGAAGCTGGTAAAATCATTAATCGGTTTAGGATCTATTTATGCGCTCTCATTACTTGTAATTAATTTGAATTATAAGTTTGATATCATAATGCTCGGGAGAATGAGTACGGAGTATCAAACGGGTATTTACTCCAAGGGTGCGAATTTAACTGAGTTTTTGTGGCAAATACCGATGTTTCTTAGCACTATCGTTTTCGCCAGAAGTGCAACTTCTAAAGATGGTCTGGCTTTTTCAAAGAAGGTTGCTCAATTAATGCGACTTTCTTTTTTGTTTATTTCAATTGGCTCTTTGACCCTTTGGTTGCTATCAGAATGGATAATCACGGGTATATTTGGCGAAAAATTCCAGGAAAGTGTACAGGTGTTTAATTATCTGCTACCTGGAATTGTTCTCCTAACTATATATAAAGTAATGAATATGGATTTGGCAGGAAAAGGGAAGCCCTGGGTTGCAATGTTTGCTATGATCCCAGCCCTCATTATCAATATCGCTTTGAATAGTTTTTTAATTCCTCAGTATGGGGCCAGCGGCGCTGCTTTAGCCTCAACGGTAAGCTATTCTATTGGAGCTATATTGTTTTTATTTGTTTATTCCAGAACGGCACAAATACCGGTGAAAGAACTGATTATATATCGTAAAACCGATTTTGATCCTATAAAGTCTGTGATACGTAAAGTAATGAAGAGAAGATGAAAGTGTACGAAAACTTTGATTTGACACATTATAACGGCTATAAGGTTTCAGCTCGTTGCCGGAAGGCTTTTTTACCTGAATCGGAAGAAGATGTGTCAGATATTATCCGTTTAAACCCGGATGTTTTGTTTTTGGGAAGCGGACACAATATCATTTTGTCTCAGTCTTATTACGACAGGGATTTTATGATTTTTAACGGGAATTTTAATGCTATTGCGCTTAGCCCTAATGGAATTTTGGAGGTGGAAGCCGGTGCACTTATGGCTGATGCAAGTCTGTTTGCCCTGGAGAATCAATTGAGCGGGATCGAAGTGTTTTTTGATATTCCAAGTTCTCTTGGCGGTGCCGTTGTGATGAATGCGGGTGCTGGAGGAGAAGAAATAAAAGATGTATTACTTAAAGTGCGCTATCTGAATCTGGACACCTTAATTGTCCATGAGCTTGATGGTGAAGATGCAAATTTCGAATATCGCAACAGTTTTTTTCAGAAGAATCCGGGAAACCTGGTTCTTAAAGCATGGTTGCAACTTCAACCGTCGAACTATGGTGATATAAAAACAAAAATGGATGAGGTGAAGGACGCGCGATGGGCAAAGCAACCCAGGGATTATCCCAATTGTGGGAGTGTTTTTAAGCGCCCTCAGGGAAAATTTGTAGGCCCGATGCTGGATGAACTGGGATTAAAGGGATACCAATCCGGGGGAGCCTGTATTTCCGAAAAACACAGCGGGTTTATCGTTAATTTTGATAATGCAAAAGGAGAAGATATCCTTAACTTGATAAGAGAAGTACAGAAACGTGTTTACGACAAATTTCAGATTCTTTTAGAAGTTGAACAGCGAATAATTTGAACACTATGAGTAAGAATAAAATAATCTTTACAATTTCAACTTTTGGTCATGGAAAAGGAGGGCATTTTTATTCGCTGCACACAATAGCGGAAGAGCTATCGAACTATTTCGATATCACAATCATCAATATTGGCGTACAGCCTTCACCAATTCTAACTAGTGAAAAGTATCATAAACATTTTATTCGTTTCTCAGGGAAAGGTTTTATTTCGGTATACTCCGAGATAAAAAGAATTGTTCAAGGTCAAAAACCAATGATCATCAACGCATTTGATATCGAGTCTTTTGCATGGGCAAGGTTTGTAAGTCGCAAGACAGGAATTCCGGTATTCCACACGAAATGTGGCGGACCAAACCCCAATGGATATTTCCCGAGGATCAAAAATCTCATTCTTTTCAGTAAGGAAAATGAGGAATATTTTTTGAATCATGAATCTGTAAAGAACAGATGTACTGAGTTAATCCCGAATCGAGTACTTGAAATTCATCCTGACGAAGAAAGAATAAGTGAATTACGGCTTAAACATGGTTTGAGTTCAAATAACAAGGTTCTTTTAAGAATAGCTCGTATTGGAGAGCATTATAAAACATCCATTGAACAAGGAATAGAATTGACCAAATGGCTTAAAACAAAAGGGATAGATATTAAGTTTTTAATAATTGGTGAAGTACAGGATTCCAATACCCTGAGTCTGATTCGAACCAAAATTGAGTCCGAAGGCTTAGAAAAGGCAGTTCTGATTGAAAACGATAGTAGATTTACATTGAATGCAAGTCAACTCATACCAGTTGCGAATTTAGTTATTGGAAGCGGGCGAAATTTTATGGAGACCACGAGTTTTAATATCCCTCTTTTGACGACACTTAAAAATGAAAAGTTCCCTTTACTTGTTACTGACGAGAATTTTGATGAAGTTTTCAAGACCAATTTTTCTCCCAGAACTAAAATTGATGATTATGATGAAAGGAGTAATCTGAGTCAAATCGAAGAAATTTTCTCTTCTGAAAATCATAGTATTTCAACGTTTAAGTGGTACGAGAACTATTTCTCCATGCGCGCAGGGGCTGAAAAATATAGGAAGTTATATATTCATCCCTCAATTTTAGAAAGAGAAAATTTAAGCCTTGATGCGCTGAAAAATGTTTGTTACACGATCTTGCGATTCAGAAAAACTAGGAACCTATGATCTTAGGAAAACATACGGGTTTATTTGCTGTAATAATACTCTGTTTCTTATCGGTTACAGACTTGGTTTATCCCTCAAAGGGAGATGATGTAAATCGTATTGTTCCTCAAATCGGTCGGGCATTGTTTTTTGTCGTTATGGTGATGACGATTTTCCATATCAATTTGAAAAACGGAATAACTAAATTGAGTTCGGTTGGTCAATCCATTCTTTATCTCTTTTTGATGGTCACTGCATTCTTTCTTGTGAATGTAGAAAATTTCGGAGAAGGATTGATGGATTTTGTCAAGATCATTTACTGGATGATCGGGTTCTTTTACATACGTAATCTGGTTAAGAATGGGCTAATAAGTCAAAGGCAGATTGAAGTGCTGGTAATAACATTGGTAATTATTTATTTCCTGATAGTTATCAGGGACTCAAGTAATCAGGCATTGATGTGGGGTTCGCGCTTTTATGCCGTCTCAAACAATGGCTACAATTTGCTTAGGTTTTTCCCCTTTGTATTATTGCTTCCTAATAAAACCTTAAAAAACATTTTAATAGGGATAATAGCTTTAGGTGCAGTGCTTTCATTTAAAAGAGGAGTAATCGTGGCTTTTGCAATTGGATTTTCAGTCTATTACTTTCGAATCATAACTAATTCGAAACGGAGAAAGCTCATTGATGTAGTTGTAGGAGCATTAGCGATTGGTGTTGCAGTATATTTTGTTCAGGACAACATGGAAGTTATTGAACACCGTATGCAGGATTTCAGTGATGTGAAAACTGCCGGCTCAGGAAGAGGAAATATGTACAGTTTAATACTTGACGATGTTTTCGGGAACAATATTGAGGTGGTGAAATTGCTTTTCGGAAATGGTATTTACGCTACCAAACAATTTTTTGGCGAAACCATTCACCATTTTATTGTTGCGCACAGTGATGTTCTGGAGATTCTGTATGACTTTGGGCTTTTAGGAATTTTTCTGGTCTTATATTTTTTTAGATCAATCTATAAGCTGTATATCAGGTATAAAAAAACGATTGAGGGGGATGCGTTATTGATTTGGATCATAACTATTGGTTTGAGCTCACTATACTCTGTAAACCTCTTCAGCCCGGAGATGATCTATTCCATTTTGATTATAGCATATTTGGATGCGAAGAAACCCGTGATAAAAAAGAAGGAGCTATGAAAATAATTATAGGTGGTGATGTTTGTCCGATCAATAGTAATTCATCTTTGTTTCACAAAGACAATGACATACTGTTTGGCGACTTACAACAGTTTTTTAATTCAGCGGATATTTCCATTGTGAATCTGGAAGTACCATTAACTGACAAATCAACAAAAATCATTAAGTCAGGAGAAAACATCAAGGGTGCTCCGCAGGCAGCTTCGGCATTAAAAAATTCAGGGATAAAGGCAGTTAGCCTGGCAAATAATCACATGGGTGATTATGGTGAAGGTGGCGTTATCGACACATTGAAGCATTGCAAATCGGCTGAGTTGGATTGTTTTGGAGCTGGAGAAAATTTATCGGAAGCAAGTAAACCTTATATTTTCAAAGGCGAATTGACCATTGGAGCATTATCATATTCAGATATTGAGTTTGGGATAGCAAAACCAGGAAAGGCCGGTGCAAACCCTCTTGATCTGAAACAACTAACACTCGATGTTTTAAAAGTAAAAAGTGAGACAGATTATTGCATTGTCATTCTTCACGAAGGAAAGGAACATTATCCTTATCCGTCCCCGGAATTACAGAAAATATGTCATTTTATTTGTGAACTTGGTGCTGATTTGGTTGTTTGCCAACATTCACACATTTCGGGGGCATGGGAAAAATTTAAGGATTCAGATATTATTTATGGTCAGGGTAATTTATTGTTTGATTATGCTAACAGAAAATCCGACAGCTGGACAAATGGATACCTGATTAGTGTGGAGTTATCAGAAACAACTAAAGATGTACAATTAATTCCATTCAAACAAACCTTCCCTGGGATAGAACCTCTGAACGCAGAAGAGACGAAATTATTCGATGAAAGGATGGGGTCTTTAAGCAAAAACACTTGCAATCCTGACTTTATTGTTGCTAATTGGTCGCAATTCATTCAACGATTTGAAAAAACCTATTTCAGCACTTTTCGTGGGCATGGCAGAATTCAGCGTAAAGTATTTTCCTATCTGCCGTTCATTAAATACATCTATCCATCTAAAAAAAAAGCAATGTTGCTGAATGTAATTCGCAGCAGGGTGCATAGGGAGGTAATTATTGATTTATTAGAAGGAAAATAAATTGGAGTATGGATATTATTTTTATTAAAAATTACAACGGAATCTTCTCTTCTAAATGGGCTGCTAAACCCTATAGAAGCGGTATGGATCAAAAAGTTTTGGGAGAAAACTTAAACCGTTTGGGACATTCCTGTCAGTTTATCAACTATACAGATATCGACTTTCGAAAGTTGGACGATTTGAAAGAAAAAGCTGTCTTTTATAGTAGATCGGAAGAGCACACGTCTGAACTCCAGTCACTTCCTGTGATATCGT
>CAMLIF010000078.1 GCA_946479985.1 uncultured Flavobacteriales bacterium | reverse complement strand
TACTCATCAAACCTTCTATAATTCCGAATTCATCGTTCAGGATTTTAGCTATCGGCGCCAGGCAATTGGTCGTACACGATGCGTTTGAAATAATATGCTGGTCCGAACGAAGTAAATGATGATTCACTCCCATAACGAACATGGGGGTGTCGTCTTTTGCAGGAGCAGAAAGAATAACTTTTCGTGCACCGGCATCCAGGTGATGTTGTGCATCCGCCTGGGTTAAGAACAGACCGGTACATTCCAGAACCACATCAACACCGGTCCAGTCAAGTTTCGTGGGATCTTTTTCGCTTGATACCCGAATGCTTTTTCCGTTTACAATCAGTGATTCGTCGGTTGCGTCAATTGTTCCGTGAAAATTCCCGTGCGAAGAATCGTAATGCAGCAAATATGCCATGTACTTGTTGTCCATTAAATCGTTAATGGCAACTACTTCTACTTCCGGGTTTGCAAGCGCTACGCGGCACGCTAAACGTCCTATGCGGCCAAAGCCGTTAATTCCTATTTTGATCATTTTTGAGTTCTTGAAATTCGTGTGTCGTTCTTTCTGACCACTTGTTCTAAAGTAATAATAAGAATCGATAAACCAGATTAGAAGGCAGGCAGATTTGGAATGTTTTAACTACTCGCCCGTTTATTCTCGGTTTTCGAAATTTACTGCGGAATATTCTGTCGTCTTTCAAAGCATCTTCGATGCCTGCACCCATTTAAGTTCAGACCAGGTAACTTTGTTACCGAGTTTTTCTTTCAACGGTGTAAGCGACATTCCGTCGTAATCATCAAAGTAACTTTCTACTTCCGAGATTCGTTTCGGGTCCATTAACTCGGTTAGTTCGACCAGTTCCTGACGGATCAATTGGGTAAAATGTCCTTCTACAGTTGTTGGCGAAAGTTGTCGTTCCTGTGCAATTTCTGCAATCGATTTCTTCGCCTTGAAAAGCTCGTACGTCACTTCATGCGTGTTCTGTTTCTTTTCTTTAGGTTCTGTTTTTGATGTTTTTTTTGATTTCTTGTCCTGGGCACTGTTTTCTTTTTTCATTAAATGCTGCAGCGCAGGAGGTACGCGAAACTGATCGTATTCATCTTCGTCCTCGATCAGCTCGTTACGTTCATTCCGAAGATCCTGATTGATTTTTGCGTTTTTTGCAACCAGGTATTGCTGAATCTCTTCTTCAGAATAAATGCTTTTGTCCCAGGAGCGACCATCACGAATGGATTTGAAAAGCACTTTCAGTTTCTTCAGTTCCTGCACCATTTTCACAATGCGTTCCAATACTTCACTTAATTCTTCGATGTATTGTTTGGTTCGCTTTTTTCTGCCCAGTTCGGCATTCCGCTTTAAGAGCAAATACACCTGCTGGTCGAGTGCAGGATAGAAATATTCGTAAGCCTGATCAATCCGCTGCCCAATGAATTCCATATCCAGGTCCGGATTTCCGAAAAGCTTGTTTAACTGGTTTTGGAACTTTTTGGCCGCTTCGAATTTTTCTTCCGCAATTCCGAACTGAACATCTACCCAGTCTTTATCTGCACCTTTTTCCGACTTTCCGCCCTGAACTTTCATTGACAGGTGGAGATTCGTCCAGGAAATATAGTAGTCGTACCAGTCAAACGATTCTACCATACGTGCATGAATGTAATCACGCGTGCTGTAATCGAGAATCCGGTTTAAATGTTCCGTATTCGGTTTCCCGTTTCCGTATTGACTCACCTGCGCATCATTCTGAAGGCCATTCAAACGTAAAGGTTTCAGTAATACCAATCCATCCAGGCTCCGAATGCGCGACAGGGCCACGTATGCTTGTCCGGGCGCAAAAACGTTCGAAAGGTCCAATGCAGCTTTATCAAAAGTAAGTCCCTGGCTTTTGTGAACGGTAATTGCCCATGCGAGCCTGATCGGGTAGTGAACAAAAGTTCCGAGTGTTTTTTCTTCAATTTCGTTGGTTTCCGGATTTACCTGGAAACGTTTGTTTTCCCACTCGTACTTTTCAACGGTAATTTTTCTTTTTTCCTCGGGAAACGAAACAATGATCTCTGCTTCGCTTAAGGAATCTATGACACCCATTTTTCCGTTGAAGTAGTTTTTGTCGAAGCTCAGATCATTTTTGATGAACATGATTTGAGCGCCTACTTTTAATTCGGTACGTTCTTCAATCGGGAAAATATGATTCGGGAATTCGCCTTCAATTTCGGCCTGGTAGAAATGTGATTTTTCGTTCAGCGCCGACAAGGCTTTCGTATTGATTGTGTCTGCCTGTGCGTTGTGTGTGGTAAGCGTAATTACTCCCTGGTGATCGAGCGCATTGTAATCGGGTTTTACATGTCTTTCCAATACTTTTAATGATTGTTCCGACAAACGGTTATTTCGAAGTTCGTTCAGTATTTCAATAAACGCAGGATCTTCCTGGCGGTAAATTTTGTCCAGTTCCAGGTATACCGGCTGACTCTCCGCCAAACATGTTGCGTTGAAGAAGAACATTCCCTTGTAATAGTTCTGCAGAATAGACCATTCTTCCGGCTTGACTACCGGGGGAAGCTGCTGCAAATCTCCGATGAAAAGCACCTGTACGCCGCCAAACGAACGATTCACTTTCCGGACATGGCGCAGCGCCCAATCCATGGCGTCGAGCAAATCTGCGCGCAGCATACTTACTTCATCAATCACCAAAAGTTCAACCGTTTGGAACAGTCGTTTACGAAAGGCGTTGTAATGAAAATGATTTTTGAGTGATTGTTTTGTTTCGAGTTTAATACTTCCGGCTAAAACAGGTTCCGGGATAAAATCAGGAATAAAACCACCGAAAGGAAGCTGAAAAAACGAGTGAATAGTTACACCGCCGGCATTCAATGCGGCAATTCCCGTTGGAGCTACAATGACGGTTTGTTTGTGTGTGTGCTCAACAATTTTTCGAAGCAGGGTAGTTTTTCCTGTTCCGGCCTTTCCTGTCAAAAAAATATGCTGCCCGGTTTTATTGATAAACTGCTCTGCAAAAGTGGCTATGCTCTGTTCGTTTTGTTCTAATTCTTCCATGATCTAATTGAAGATAGTCAAAAAGTTGAGTTAGCACAATAGAATTAAAAATTATTTCATTGAAATTGAAAACAGAACAGAAAGTAGAAACCGGAGAATAACTGAAAGACTTTTTACACCCATTCTCCGGCTTTCTGTTCTCCAGGTCCCTGAAAATCCGAATCATTTTAAAACAAATTATATATGATGAACGCGGCATTTACAGTATTCACCAGGTAGAATGCAATCAGGCAAAGTTTTGGGCTTGCCTGCGCAATTATTACGGCATTTGCCGCCATTGTTAACATTGCTACCGTTGAAAGTTCAACTACATTCATTCCGTTCTTTACAATGTACATAGCTGCAATTGATCCGATACAGCTTTGCGCGGTTAACATAATCGGCAATAACCCGAAGCGATATTGCTCAAATAGTGCAATTTGTCTCTGTAATAAACCGATTCTTTCGTTTCGATGTTCGTGTGTTTGTGTTGTTGCTGCTAGTGTTTTCATTTTTATTTGTTTTAATTAATATAAAAAGACCTTAATATCCGAAATAGGTTCAAATTTTTTTAATGCTTCAAATAAGTAATACCGGTTTTTAATCCTTTTGCCATTTCTTCAATCGTAGTACTTTCTAGCATTATGCATAGGTCAGTACGAATTGCTTTGAATTTGTGATGTACCGGGCAGGGTTGTTTTTCCGAACATTGTTTTAAGCCTAATCCACAATTTGTGAATACCTTATCTCCGTCAATCGCCATTACAACTTTTGCTAAATTGATTGTTTGCAATTGGAGCTCGGTCATATAAAAACCTCCTGAAGGACCTTTCAAAGAACTCACCAGCTGATTTTTTGAAAGTTGCTGGAGAATCTTTGCGGTAAATGCTACGGGCGAATCAATTTCACGGGAGATGTCTGTCAAAGTTGTACGAATACCTTTTATACTCTGATCTGCGATGTAGATCATGGAACGTATGCCATATTCACAAGACTTTGAAAACATTCTGATTTATTTCCTACAAATGTACATATTTATTTTATTCGGACAAGTTTATCCGAAATTAATTATTAATGAATGATGGAATTATCAAGAGTTATTTTAATAATTAAAAATATGCCACATAGCCTACGTGTACTTTCGAGTCGCGAAGCAAAACCGGATTGCTGAACTGTTTTCCCAAGGCAACTGAGATGGAGAAAATGCCGAGATTGGTGCCGAAAGAAAGGCCGGTTCCAAAACCGTAAGGTGTATCGTTTACATAACTGCCTACATTTCGTTCGTACCAGCTCTGATCGTAAAAGACGAATAAATTACTGTTTTGATCCAGGATCAGGCGGAATTCGGCTGTTCCCGTAATGCGCGAAGTAGCGAGAAGTTCATCTTCCAAAAATCCGCGCTGAATGTTGTTTCCTCCGAAACGCAGTAATTCGTTTTGCTGAATATTGTCGGTAAAGAACGACTCAGCGGTTCCCGTCAGCTTAAAAACAAATCGTTTTCCGAGCGGAACAAACAAATCGGCTTTCGCGGAAGTACTGTAAATTAAGCTCTCGGTAGTTACACTGTCTTTGGTTAATGTTCGGTTTCCGGCTGCAGCGGTTACAGACCAGATGGAACCTTTCTTCGGATTCGGAATATAATCAACTTCCTGGTGCTGAACGCTCAAACCGTATTGATTGCTTGTTGCAGAACCGTAATTGAGCAAAGAGCTCGAACCGCTTAATACGTTGGATGAATTTCGCTGATAAAATGCTTTCAGTTGATTTCCGGAAGACAAATAATAATTCACACCGAAACTCCCTTTTAATTCAAGAAACGATGAATCGCGTTTGAAAAGATTGAAATTACCATCTACTCCGAACGGTGTTTTAAAAAGAAACGGAATACTGGCATTCATTTTCAACTGCGGGCTTCCTGCCTGGATACTTCGCCAGGATAATTCGAATAATTCGCCGCGTTTAAAGCTGTTCAGGAGTTTCAGGCGGATATCCCCGGTAAATTGAGTAGTTAATGTAACAGGATCTTGTTGTAAACCCACAGTTCCGCTGAAAGAAGAAACCGGTTTTGATGCCAGGTAGAGAAATAGAACAGCTCCTTCATTGGTGAAAAGTAATTCGGATGGCTTTGTTTCTTTCAGGAAACTCAGTTGTCTCATCCGTGACGGCAGCTGGTCCAGGTCTTCCTGGTTGAAAAGTGCACCTTTCTGGATATGAAAATAGGCTTCTATGAATCGTTCTGAGAATTTGTCTTTCGCACTCACAATTTCTACCCGCGACCAATAAATGGTGGGTCCGGGATCTACGTTTAAAACCACGCTTAGATTTCCATCGGTGACAGATAAAGAATCAAACTGCAGACGAATAAAAGGAAAACCCTGTGTTTCGAAAGCTTCTACAACAGAACTCAGATAACTTCCGATTGCTTCGGGACTGGTAGGAACAACCGAATTTCGGGATCGAACAACATTGATTCCAACATTGCGCATTGCCAGTTGACTCGAATCGGAGAAAAAAAGCCGGATGGATTTGTATTTTGGTCCAAGCGATCCGTGAACTACTGAATTTAATGAATCTACCTTTTGAATACTGTCGATGGAGAAGCCTATAAATCCCCTTTTATAGGCAAGCTGCCGGAGATCGTTTAGTTTGATTTCCAGCTCCAGCTGCCCGAAAAACTCAACAGATTGCTGCTTTGTAATGGTTTTTAAGTCGCTGATATTGAATTTCGCCGTAGACTGAGACCAGGAAAATACCGAAGTAAAAAAAAGTAAGTAAAATACTAAGCCAAAGCGACAATTCATCCGTATAAAACAGTGTTTCAACAATTTCAAATACCCGTTGTGGATAATAATACTTTTCTATTAACGTTAAAAGTAATAGATTTGTATTACGAACACCAACTAGTTGAACTATAAAAAAGTAATAAGATGATGAAAAGATTTTTTGCATTAGCCGCTGTAGCAGCGTTATTAACAGTAGTAGCATCTTGTGGTTCTTCTAAAGGAGGTCACTGCGAAGCTTACGGAAGCGTAGATCAAACTGAGAATTCAGATTTAGCGTCTAAATAAACCAAAATTCCAAAGGAAAACTAAAGTCTCTCCCACAAGAGGCTTTTTTTTGTGCCTTGTCTTCAATAATATTTTGATCCGCCGCTAGCAGACCGAAATCACTCGGGCTGACGGCACAGACTCCAATATCGAATTATGAATTGGAAATTACGAATTACCGGTTAGACGGGAAAATGGCGCCGCATATTGATTTTCCGTAATTACAACGGTTTTCTCAGCACAAAATTCTGTCCCAAATAAACTTTACGAACCTGTTCATCGTTGGCAAGCTCTTCGGCAGTTCCCGATTTCAGAATACTTCCTTCAAACAGCAAGTAGGCTCTGTTTGTAATAGAAAGTGTTTCCTGAACATTGTGGTCGGTGATCAGAATTCCGATATTCTTTTTCCTAAGCTCCGAAACAATGCTCTGAATGTCTTCTACCGCAATCGGATCCACGCCTGCAAAAGGTTCATCCAATAAAACGAATTTCGGATTAGTTGCCAGGGCTCGTGCAATTTCAGTACGCCTTTTCTCACCACCCGACAATCTGTTACCAAGGTTTTTACGAACGTTGGTCAATGAAAATTCTTCCAGCAGCTGTTCCAAACGTTCTTTGCGCTGTGGCTTTGAAAGATCAGTCATCTCAAGAATAGCCAGGATATTGTCCTCTACAGTCAGTTTACGGAATACGGAAACTTCCTGCGGTAAATAACCAATGCCCAGTTGTGAACGGCGGTACATAGGGTAATGCGTAATCTCTGTATCATCCAGAAATACTTTTCCTTCGTCTGGTTTCACCAACCCAACCATCATATAGAAAGAGGTTGTTTTACCGGCTCCGTTTGGTCCGAGCAAACCAACAATTTCTCCCTGGTTTACTTCAATGGTAACGCCTTTTACAACCGGCCGACCTTTATAAGTCTTCTTAATATGTTCTGTATACAGTTTCACGCGGGTACAAAGCTATGACTTTTGACCGGATTATGACAATACCGGAGACTTGCTCATTTCTTGGAGCTTATTTAACGACTGCCTGATCCAATAATCATGGTTTCTTCTTTCACCACGTGTCATACGTGAACTTTCTTCTTTTGCGTCTTCGAGGATCTTTACGGCTTGCTCCCGTTTGTTGTGTCGAATCAGAAAACAGGCATATTCATATTTCCCTTCGAAATCAGAATAGCGGGCTTGAAAAGACGCCAAATGTTCTTCGGCACTTTGTATGTCCTGGCATTTCTCAAGCGATAGAGCAAACAATATTCTTGAATGTGATTTTTTGAAATCCGGATGATTGGATATTACTGCTGCAATTGTACAAATGTCGGAATACCTTTCTTTTTCAAAATATGCTTCTATAAGCAAGACTATCAAATGCGTATCGTTCGCGAAAACACCCTGCTTGCCTTCTTCATATAGTTTAATTGCTTCGTCCGTTCTTCCCGAATTATGGTAAGCCTGTGCTAAGAGCAACCGGTTCTCAAAACTGTCTGAAAATTTAAAAGCTTCTTCCAGATCACGTATTCTGCCTTGTGGGCGTATAACAGATTCTACATTACTTGTAACAGACTTCACCTGGTTTTTTGTGACTACTTCAGTGAAGAGATAAACGAAACAACCAATTGCCGGAAGGAAAACTATTAGCCAAATCCATTGTTGTGAGTTTCCTTTTCGCATGCAATGAAATACACAAAAGGCCTGTAAAATAAGAACGAGATAATAGTACTGATAAAAAAAAGAAAAAATCTGCATACGCGATTTAAAAATTAAGCGACCAGCGGGCGCGAATTCCAATAGGTGAAATTCCGGGATATATATGCGTCAAACGCCAAACAACATCTATACGACCAACTTTGAAAATGTTTTCAATTCCTAAAGATGCTTCCACATAAGGTGTGTTACCAAATCTCCGGGTGAAATCAGGGATAATCATTGCGGAATTATGGCGATCAGAAAGGCTTCCGTATGTAGCACGCGCAGTTGAAACCAGGCGCCATTTCAGTTTTTTAACCAATGGAATCCGGTCGAAGAACAATCCCTGCCAGTGCTGCTCCAGGAAAGCCCCAACGTATTGGTCTGAAATGAATTCGAAGTAACTCATCCGGTTGAACGAGTTGGTGTACAGCCAGTAACTTTGACTTCCTTCGTGCACTTTCAGGAAAGGATAAGCCACAGTTCCATGAATGTATCCGGCATTGAAACCGTAACGCAACCTTCCCAAAACTCCGATAGTACGCGTGTGTTCCATGGAAAACTCTAGTTTTTGGTAATCATATTCACTTCCGAATATCCCTTTGATCCCAAAAATTCCCTGAACGCTGAAAATGGGATGCATAGATGTCATTGCAGAACGGTCAAATGCTCCTGAAATAAACTCTTCGTCTTTACAATAACGCAAGCGTACCGTAGCTTCAGCGGTTTGAATACGGGAAATATTTTCGATCACCCCTTCCTTATTGTAGCGCTGATAAACTGCCAAACCAAGCGGAGTATATTCTTTCCACTCTAACCCGGTGAACAGAACAATATCTTTTCCAAAATCTTTTTCAAGACTCAGTCCGCCTTTTCCAACCATGGTTAATTTATCGAGTGGCCCCGTTCGTAAAAGGGAACTGAATGTACTTCCTATTGATGCGGCAGTTGGAGAAAGACCGAGTTGTTCGATATCATAAACATAATACCCGTTGAGTAACGCGCGCTTTCGTTTTGAAAGATTGAGTCGCAGAGTCGCTGAATATTTAAAGCGCTCATCTCCGAAACCATAATACAGTCGGCCGCCAAGCTCAATGGTGCGCGAGAAATTATTGGATGTTCTGATGGCCATTCCGGTGCGGAAGGTTTCAACAGGATTGAATGCAACCAAAGCGTGAACAGATCCTATTTCAATTTTACCTAAAGGATAATAACCGGTGGATGCCATGTAGGTAAAGTTTTTCAGGAAGCTGAAGAACGGATCGGCATTCAGTGAATCAACCATTTCATCAATTCCGTTTTCCTGTTTGCTTAATTCCACATGCCTGTGAGCTGCCCAATAAGCATCGTCACGGGTTTTTGAGCCTTCCTCGAAGCTCACTGTGTTTTCAGATTTGAAGAAATCTTCCGGATATTTTTTATTGACTTCGAAGTTTTTACGCGAACTGTATTTCCGGCCGTAAAAACCATAAAGTTCTGTTCCCTTGGTGATTTTCAGGTCGATGATCATTTTCTCTTCGGTCAGCATCCAAACTTCTTTTTCCACCTGATCGAAATGGTGTTCCATATACAGATCCTGTACATAATTGATGTTTGCCCACGGAGAAATGTGTGCTTTGATTTGTTTGATTGCGTAGGTTGTATCGTTGACCCACATTTCGCCTTCAAACGTCATATCGCCGGTTCTTTTCGGAGTAAAGCTCAGCAAATAACACCAATCGTTGTCGATGAACATCGAATCCTGCAAACGGTAATTGTAATAAGTACGTGCAAAGTTGGCTGCCGGGGAAACGAATGCTTTTTGGAAGAGGTTGATGTAATTGTCGTAAACATTGAAGTCAAGATACATTTCACCTAAAAACTGGTTCAGCTGAATGTTTTCTACCCCTGAAATCCGGGTTGCAGAAACTGTTTCCTTTTTCTTCGACGGCTTGTTCTGAAAGTAAAATTCGGAGATATTCTCACTCAACAGAAGCGGTAAATAGGTGTTGTCGTTGTCTGCAGAATCGAGATAATTCATCACAACATCTAATCGTTTTACCAAGCCCCGCTCATTGAATTTGTCACCGATATTATTTAGGTCAATTTGAATTTTATTGTACAATTCATAACCGTAGGAAGAAAGTTTTTCCTTGTTATTGATAGGTTTATTAGCGATTACTTTTTTGATCAGCCGTGTAGAAGGTAACTCACCAGATCCCTCAATGATCACCGCTTCCATATTGGTCACGGCTAGTTCCATGGTTAAATTAATAACCTGAGTTTGGTCGAGTTCAACAAATTTCTTTACGATTTTGTATTCCGGGAAATAGAATTGCAAGCTGTCACTGGCGTAGTATGTGGCAAGAGAGTAGTTCCCAAGACTGTCAGTAAAAGTAGCTATCTTACTTTCCATGAATGCGACACGCACCCCGGGAAATCCTTCGCCAGTGTCGGGATCAATGACAGTTCCGGAAATAACTGTCTGCTGCGCCTGGATAGAAAAAGTGCCAAACGCGAATAAAATAAGGATCAATAATCGTTGCATGTTCGTTGTTAAAGCTACGAAATTTCAGCGCTTTCCGGAATTAAAATTAGGGAAAATTGTAAAGTACCGATTGTGGATTATTTCATTTCTTCACGTTTGCGTTTACGCTCAACGCCCAATACAACCCAAATACCAATTTCATAAAGAAGTACAATTGGAATAGCTACTATGATTTGTGAGGTCATTTCCGGAGGAGTAATTACAGCGGCCAAAATGAGAACACCAACAATTGCATGCTTGCGGTATTTTTTCAGAAAGCCGGACGAAACAATGCCTATCTTGCTTAAGAGATATGCAATAACGGGTAACAAAAAGAACAATCCGGAATAGAAAACGGTTGAAAGAACCGTACTCATATATGAGCTGATCGTAAAATCGTTTTTAATTCCTTTGGCAATCTGGTAAGTTCCGAAAAATTGAACGGTCATTGGTGCTACAACAAAGTATCCAAAAAGTATCCCGAGGAAAAATAAAATACTGACATAAAATACAATGCCTTTTACAACTTGTTTTTCGTTAGTCTTTAAACCGGGTTTTATAAAGGACCAAAGCTGATGGAATACATAGGGAAAACCCAGGACCACGCCCCCTAAAAAACTCATCCACAAGGCATAGGTGAATTGACCGCCCATTGTGGTTGACTGAAAATTGATTGGAATTTTGTCAACACAAAGGAAGTTCAAATGGGTACAGAAAAAGTTGAAAGTGTAAAAGGATGGTTTGCTCATTGAGAGGAAAATGTTGTTCATTATCCACTCCTGGTAAATGTAAATAACAATCGCCAGCCCGATCACAACTACGGCAGAACGAACCAGGCGCCAGCGCAACTCCTCAAGATGCTGCAAAAACGACATTTGTGTTCCTTCTTCCTGTTCGCTCATATTATCATTTGAAGATGCAAAAGTAAGTAACATCTGAAAATAACCGATGAATTTAACTGCATTGTTTTAGCTCATTCCACAAATGAGTGGAAATAATCTTGTTTGAAATGATAAACTTTGATTAATAGTTTGTTTATGTAGCATTTATCTAGTATTTTAGTCTAGGAACCGAATATTAGAGGAATTCATACAACCTTTCGGAAACAGGAACCAACACATTATATTAAATTTTTGACACATTTTATGGAGCAAACAACAGATTTGAAGGTTGCCCTACGAACGTTTTTCGGCTTTGACAGTTTTAAAGGCCATCAGGAAGCCATCATTACCAATGTATTGAACAAACAAAATACATTTGTAATCATGCCTACGGGAGGTGGTAAATCACTTTGTTATCAATTACCTGCACTTATTTTAGACGGCACCGCAATTATCGTATCGCCACTGATTGCGCTGATGAAAAATCAGGTTGATGCTATAAGGAATGTGAGTGATCACAATTCGGTTGCACATTTTCTTAATTCATCCTTAAGTAAATCAGAGATCAATCGCGTAAAGGAAGATATCCAGGAAGGAAAAACAAAGCTTTTGTACGTTGCTCCCGAATCGCTTACGAAAGAAGAGAATATTGAGTTTTTGACCTCGGTTCCGATTTCGTTTTTCGCTATTGACGAGGCGCATTGTATTTCGGAATGGGGACATGATTTCAGACCGGAATACCGCAGGTTAAGAGAAATCTTTGAACGTATTTCAAAAGTACCGATCATCGCTCTTACGGCAACAGCAACTCCTAAGGTTCAATTGGATATTCAAAAGAACCTGAACATGCTGGATGCTACCCTTTACAAATCATCCTTCAACAGAGATAATTTGTATTATGAGATCCGTCCGAAACGACAGGTAGAAAAAGAAATCATTAAATATATTCGTCAACGCGAAGGGAAATCAGGTATTATCTATTGTCTTTCGCGAAAGAAAGTAGAAGAAATAGCCGAACTACTTCAGGTAAACGGAATCAACGCTCTGGCATATCATGCCGGATTGGATGCAACCACTCGTGCCCGGCATCAGGACATGTTCCTGATGGAAGAAACAGATGTAATTGTTGCTACCATCGCCTTTGGAATGGGAATCGATAAACCGGATGTGCGATTTGTGATCCATCACGATATTCCGAAATCGCTTGAAAGTTACTACCAGGAAACCGGTCGGGCCGGTAGAGATGGCGGAGTAGGGGAGTGTATTACATTCTATAGCTACAAGGATATTGAGAAACTGGAAAAATTCCTCCAAGGGAAACCGGTTGCAGAACAGGAGATTGGAAAACAACTGCTGAATGAGATTGTTTCTTATTCGGAAACTTCTGTTTGTCGCAGGAAATTCATTCTTCATTATTTCGGTGAAACATTTGATGAAAGAGGATGTAATGAAATGTGCGACAACTGTAAGCATCCGAGGGAACGTTTCGAAGGGCAGGAGTATGTTGCGCAATTGCTGCAAGTAGTAGATGCTCTGCATGAACAGCAGAAATCGAAACATGTTTGTTCCTTCCTTCATGGCGCAATAACTGCAGAAATGAAAAGCTACAGTCATGATCTGATGGAAAGTTTTGGCTGCGGTAAGGAAAAAGACGAGCACTTCTGGAATGCAGTGATCAGACAAACAGTTGTTGGAGGTCTGTTGTATAAAGACATTGAGACATACGGAACTCTGAAGTTTACTGAAAACGGACGTAAGTTTTTGGCAAATCCGGAATCGTTTATTTTATTGAAACAACACGATTATTCTGCAAATGATGATGACGATTCATCGGTAATGAGCGGAAAAGGAGGTGCTTTTGATGAAGTGTTATACGGTTTGCTGGTTGATCTCAGAAAAGGAATCTCCAAGCAAAACGGAATTCCACCGTTTGTTATTTTCCAGGAACCGTCATTGAAAGACATGTGTTTCCAGTACCCGATTACAATTGATGAACTAACAAATTGTATTGGAGTTGGATCAGGAAAGGCACAGCGTTATGGCGAACCGTTCATTGCGCTGATTGCAAGTTACGTGGAAGAAAACGATATTGACCGTCCGAATGACCTGGTGGTTAAATCGTTGATCAATAAATCCGGATTAAAAGTTCAGCTGATCCAGAATATCGACCGCAAACTTCCGTTGGAAGATATAGGTCGTGCCCAGGGGAAATCAATGAATGAAGTCATTGAGGAAATTGAAGCAATAGTTTCATCCGGAACACGGGTTAATATCAATTACTACATCGACGATATTTTAGATCCGGAGAACCAGGAAGAAATCTATGATTACTTCACGGAAGCGGAAACGGACGATTTAAGCACGGCTTACCATGAATTTGACGGTGATTATACCGAAGAGGAATTGCGCTTAATGCGCATTAAGTTTATGAGTGAAATGGCTAATTAATAAATCTTATAAAAACAAGTCGGGGCGAATAATTATTCGCCCCGACTTGTTTTAATCAAACCGCTATCGGTGCTTTAATAGTTGGGTGCGGATCATAATTCACTAATTCGAAATCTTCGTATGTGAACCCGAAAATGTCTTTTATATTCGGATTGATCTTCATCGTTGGAAGTGTTCTGAAATCACGTTCCAGTTGCAATTTCGCCTGATCCAAATGGTTCGTGTATAAATGTGCATCACCAAGAGTATGAATGAATTCTCCCGGTTCCAAATCGCAGACTTGTGCTATCATCATGGTCAACAACGCATAAGATGCAATGTTAAACGGCACACCCAAAAACGTGTCTGCAGAGCGCTGATACAACTGACAGCTCAATTTACCATCTGCAACGTAGAACTGGAACATCGTATGACAAGGAGGTAAAGCCATTTGGTCCACCAAAGCCACATTCCATGCATTTACCAGTAAACGGCGTGAATTCGGGTTCTTTTTGATCTGATCAATCAGGTTTGAGATCTGGTCAATGGTTGTTCCGTCAGGACAAGGCCATGAACGCCACTGAACTCCGTAAACCGGACCAAGATCTCCATTCTCATCCGCCCATTCGTCCCAGATTGAAACAATGTTTTCTTTCAGGTACTGAATGTTCGAATCACCTTTTAAAAACCACAACAATTCATGAATGATTGAACGAAGGTGCAATTTCTTTGTTGTAAGAACCGGAAATCCTTCGCTCAGATCGAAACGCATCTGGTATCCGAAAGTTGAAAGCGTTCCGGTTCCGGTACGATCGCCTTTCAGGGTACCGTTCTCTAAAATATGCTCTAAAAGTTTGTGGTATTGCTTCATCTTGTTTTGAACTTGACACAAATTTAGGGATTCTGATTGCAGGAAACAGCAAGCGTTGATAATTCGTGTGAAATGTTGAATACATTCACATCGATGTGCCGTGGCGATCGCTTTTTCTTCTATTTTTGCTCAAAACCTTACAACTCTGCAATGCTGAAACGAGCTCTTTTTTCTTCTTTACTTTTTTGTTTGATCGGAATGCAGGCTCATGGTCAGGCTTTGAAGAAAAAGTACCTAGGCACATTTTCAGGAACATTACCGGGTTATTCTATTCTTGCCGGAGAACAGATACTGAATGTTGAGCAGGCAATGATTACCATCGTGATTCTTCCGGGAAACAAAGCTGAAGAGCAAATCGGGAGTACGAAGACAGAAGGTGTTTATCGTATTACCGCTGAAACAAAAAGCACATTTGTACTTCAGGTTGATTATCCGAACCAATTGGTATACGAAGAACTGATCTTAGACAAAAAAGCAAAGACCATCCAACGAAAAGGTTTCTATCCACAACCTCAGTGCGTGCTTAATAAAAGCAATTAGTTAGTGACAATTTCATGTCTCATTTAAACTTGCTATTAATGTCATTTTTAAAAAACATCTTTGGCGGCAAATTGAATGAAGTTAAGGAACCATTGCCGCGTGTTAAACTTTCAAAAGAAAACATTATTTATTTCCCTAAGATTGAATCTCTGCTTAACAACAATAAAATCAAGTATGATTCTGTTGGTCGTTTACGATATCTGCACGGGGCTCCTGTAGGTGACATGATTTTGATTCGGATAAATAAAGATGGAACTCCTATTTACAAAGAATCAGCGCATGAATGGTTCGATCCCGAAAGCCCTAAAGCCAAAGAGTTCGTTTGGCCATAATCTGATATTTTAATTATTGCTGCTAACAATGCATGATGCTAATCAGTCAAATGTTCCCAATATAGAAATGTTCACAAGGATGAACAAGACAACTAGAGCGTTCTAAAAAACAACCATTAAAGACTTCTGTGATCTTCTGTGCCCGTCCGCGGGAAATAATTTTGCCTGATTTAGTTTTTCACAACCTTAATTCTACTCACAGAAGCTCCTTCCTGAATTTCGATCCAATACATTCCTGCATTTAACTTCTGGCTGAAGTTACTCAACTGAATCTTGTTCATGCCATAGTTTGAAAGTACCTGCTCTGAAGCCATTACTTTGCCCTGCATATCATATACAAGAATAGAAGCATCGTTTAATCCGGCTGAAAACCAGGAAACGTTGATTTGATCTGTAAACGGATTCGGATAAGCGTTCAGTGAAGCAATTTCGTTTTCTACTAATCCTAAATGACATGTTCCGGGAATATTATTGTCCAGCCAGGTTGTACGAGAAATAATCCATGTTTTCAGCGCATTGATTTCTCCCGGATAATCTGCCGGAATAGGACTTGGATTCGGCCAGGTATATTCTCCCAGGATTGGCCATTGTTCAAAATGACGGTCTTTTGCCAAATCCATGTACAAAGCAAGCGAATCTATTTTTGCAAAAAGTGAGTCATTTGAAAGCATTCCCTGACGCAAAGTGGTCCAACGGCATTTTAATTCATCCTGGTACCATTCGTCTTCCAATAATCTCGACCACCAGGTTGGGATCTGGAAACCATCGCCGCCACAAACGTCACCGAATTCGTATGCCCAGCCTGTGCTTATGTCCCCGTCACAATAATCTGCATTCCACCACGCCAGGTTGAAATCCCACATAGGACCCATGCGTAATTTTCCGCCTTTCGAATCTTTTTCTTTGTGGATGTAAGTACTCAATCGGTAGCCGTCTACATTCTTGCTGATTTCGTTCAGGATAAAGAAATCAATGAACGTTTCAGGAACGGAGAAGTTTTTATAACCCAAAACCGGATTTGTGAAATCTGGTCCTGCTAATGCAGTTTCAAATGAATCAACATAAGCCTGAATGTAATCCTGCTGCTGCGGGACAATCACATCTGATTTCGGATAGTGATAAATGAAGTTGATGTTACTTCCGGTTTCAGACGGAAATCCTGAAACCCAGCCGTCGTTATTGTTTCCGGTTGTTTTATCGATCTTGAAAATATATCCTCCGGTTACATCGTCTCCTGAAATATCTGTTTCCAGTAATTTGGAAATATCTACACGGTCTCCGTCACGCTTTACTTTTTCCATTACCACGTAAATTCCCTGGTATTGGCCGTTGATTATCAATTCGCAGAGTTTGGTTCGCGAAGCGTAATGCCCCATTTGATTTGCAAGTTCATAGGTAACGATATTGCGCATGCATGTTTTGTCGTCGTATGGTGCATAAAGAATCCAGTCGTGTTCCTCTGGCATTTCCAAAATGATGGTGTCTTTTTGTGTTCCGTTAATGTCGCGGGTTTCAAAACCATACGATTTTTGCGGAAAACTTCCGGAGCTTGATCCTCTGCGTTCAATTCCGATCAGGTTGTTGTAAGCATTCGGAGCATCAGAAACATGATTCATATTTCCCAGGCCGTTATCTATGATTTTCATTCCTGCCTGTAATTTCGGCTCATCCGGAATACTCTGATTGTTTGTATTAATTAATACAATAGGAAGATTGCTTTCTGTGAACGGAACATATTCGGCGGGATTAGAGCCAAAGGTAATTGACCAGTTATTAAGCGTTCCCTCGTCCCCGTTGGCGTTATCGTTTACAAGAAGTTGCCATACACCGTTCGGGTTTTGTCCGTTGTTGGCAATTCCAAGTGAGTTCATTGGTTTGAAAGTTCCGTTAAACGGAGCGCCCTGAGTAGAAATTTGAGTAGTAACATCGCCACGCAGACATGTATTGTTGAAATCATTTCCATCGCCGCCAATTCCGGTGAAAAGAACAATTTGAGTTCCGTCGGGCGATTGGAGCGTAACTGTTACATCGGCATCCCATGTATGATCAATATCCAGGCAAACCTGTTCCAGGCCAAAGGTATTTTGATTGAGAACTGTAGGGAGACCTGAAACTGTCAGGTTTTTTGTCAATGTCTGATTATCAAGGATGTTTCCACCGGTACCGTTAAAGGTTTGACAAAAGCTTATTGCGCTGAAAAACAGCGTTGTGAAGGAGAGAATTATTTTCATGTAGTATTATCGTAATGTTAAAATACAATTAAATCTACATAAAGAGCTAAAACCTTTTACTAGTGTGAAATTTCATTCAATTCTTCCGGATTATGTTTGTGTCTGAAAAATAGTGCAAACAGTATTGCTATCACAAGAGCATAAGTGGCAAACGATAACCAGATCGGAGTCCAGTCGCGTAGTGTGACAGCATTTGTGAATTCACCGTTTGCAGTTACATCCGCGAATTTGGTAAGTCTTCCGAACATTTCATTGGATGAATCAATGCCCAGGTAATTGGTCAAACTTTTGGTATTGGTAAATGTTAACGTGAAGAATTGCTGAATTAAAGCAGCGCTTACCAAGCTCCCCATTACCGCTCCAAAACCATTTGTCATCATCATAAATAATCCTTGTGCCGAAGAGCGAATCTTTGAATTAACAGTTGTTTCTATGTAAAGCGAACCCGATACGTTGAAGAAATCGAATGCCATACCGTAGACAATACAAGACATAACAATCATCCAAAGTCCGTCGGCCGGATTTCCGTAGGCTAGCAAACCGAAACGCAAGACCCATGCAAGCATCGAAATCAGCATGACCTTTTTTATCCCAAATCTTTTCAGGAAAAAAGGAATGGCAAGAATGAATAATGTTTCCGAGATCTGCGAAATGGACATGACGATGGTCGATTTTTCTACAATCAATGAACCCTGGTATTTACCGAAGTTCCCGAATTCAGAAACGTAAACATCGCCATACATATTCGTTAATTGCAATGCGGCCCCGAGCATCATGGAGAACAGGAAAAACAACGCTGTTTTATAATTTAAAAACAGTTTGAAAGCGTCCAGACCGAAGGCTTCACTCCACGATTTTTGTTCCGATCTTTTAGTATGCGGAGGACATTTCGGTAATGTGAATGAGTATAATCCAAGCAACATTCCTGCTATTCCGGCAATAACGAACTGATTTGACGAAGCTTTGTTGCCCGTTAGATTTACCAGCCACATGGCAGCAATAAATCCAACTGTTCCCCATACTCTGATCGGAGGAAATACTTTAATGACATCGTAGTTGTTGTTCTTTAGAACGTGGTAGCCGATTGAATTTGAAAGTGAAATTGTTGGCATGTAACAAACCATGGCCAGGAAAATGATCCAGAAAAACTCTGTTTCGTTACTTGCAAATGGAACAATGCAAAGGACAATTCCACCGAGAAAATGTAAGATTCCATATAATCGTTCTGCGCGAACCCATTTATCGGCAATGATTCCGGTGATGGCTGGCATGAACAGTGAGGAAAATCCGAGTGTACTAAAAACTGCCCCGAAAGCGGCTCCGTCCCATTGTTTGGTTTCAAACCAATAGTTTGCAATAGTGATCAGCCATGCTCCCCAGACAAAAAACTGGAGGAAACTCATCGTAATCAACCGATTTTTAATCGATAGTTGGGGCATAGCAGGGGTGTTTTTTAGTTAGTGTGAGCGCTTGTTAATCTCGTCGCGGATTTTTGAAGCAAGTTCGTAGTCTTCGTTATCAATAGCCTGAGTTAGTTGTTCTTCCAGTTCTTCAACAGTTGAAGTTGCAAATTCGCTTTCGCCGATTTCTGTTTCTTCTTCCGGTTCGTCGTCTTCGTCCATGAATTCATCGGAAAGAATTCCGGCAGACGCTAGTATGGATTCAAACGTGTAAATAGGACTTTTAAAACGAACTCCTAAAGCAATTGCATCCGAAGTACGGGCATCTATATCCGACAATTGACCATCTTTCTCACAAACTAATTTTGCGTAAAAGATTCCTTCCTGAAGATTGTAGATCACTACTTCTTTTACGGTAATTCCGAAGGAAACTGCAAATGATTTGAATAAATCGTGGGTTAAAGGTCGGGTAGGAGTCATTTTCTCCAATTCTATTGCGATAGCCTGAGCTTCGAAACCGCCAATAATAATGGGTAAACGGCGTTTCCCTCCAACTTCCGAAAGAACCAAAGCGTAAGCCCCGCTTTGCGTTTGGCTGTACGATAATC